>JAGCLN010000297.1 GCA_017646945.1 Clostridia bacterium
CGTTAGAAACAAGCACAAGTAGGCTCGCGTTTGATTAAGAATAGTTTGTTCAACGTGAGATTTTAAGACGTTAGAAACAAGCAAGACAAGGCTCGTTAGCAAGCCGTTGGGCGTAATAGACCTTTTTGGTCATTACGGTCACGGATTGATAACAGTAACGCAGTATTGCGCCGTTTATAACGGCTTAAAAAAGGCCGGTAATAACCCCATCATCATCCACATCAATTTTCATCGCCGAAGGAACTTTGGGAAGACCGGGCATGGTCATAATGTTTCCGGTTAAGGCTACGATGAAACCGGCGCCTGCGGAAATTTTTACTTTACGAACGGTAACGGTAAAATCAACGGGGGCGCAAATCTTCTTTGCGTCATCAGAGAAACTGTATTGCGTTTTTGCTACGCAAACGGGAAGTTTATCATAACCGTTTAAGGTTAAACGCTCGATTTCTTCTTCGGCTTCTTTGGTGAACGCAACGCCTGCGCCACGATATACTTTTTTAACAATTTGTTCAAGTTTTTCTTTAATAGAAAGGTCAAGCGAATAAGCAAAAGTAAAGTCGTTATCCCTTTCGCAAAGTTCAATAACTTCTTTTGCAAGTTCGATTGCGCCATTGCCACCGTTTGCCCAAACGGTAGATAAAACCGCCTTAACGCCCACTTTTGCACATTCTTCAATAACGAGATTGATTTCCGCATCGGTATCGGTGGGGAAACGATTGATTGCTACTACGCAAGGAAGTTTATATACGCTAGTAATATTAGATACGTGGCGCATAAGGTTGGGAAGCCCGTCTTTTAACGCGGTTAAATTTTCCGCGCCAAGGTCGGTTTTCAACACGCCACCATGCATTTTAAGAGCCCTAACCGTTGCTACCATAACTACCGCATTCGGCTTTAATGACGCCGCTCTACACTTGATATCAAGGAACTTTTCCGCACCAAGGTCTGCGCCAAAGCCTGCTTCGGTAATGCAGTAATCGGCAAGTTTTAACGCGGTATCGGTTGCGATAACGGAATTACAGCCGTGAGCAATATTTGCAAAAGGTCCGCCGTGAACAAAGGCAGGGTTTCCTTCTAAGGTTTGAACAAGGTTAGGCTTTATAGCGTCTTTCAAAAGAGCGGTTAAAGCACCTACCGCGCCAAGTTGACCTGCGGTTACGGGCTTTCCTTCCATATTGTAACCTACAACGATTCTTGAAAGCCTTTCCTTTAAATCGCTAATGGAAGTTGCCAAGCAGAATACCGCCATAATTTCAGAAGCAACGGTAATATCAAAACCATCGCCACGAGCAACGCCGTTTACCTTTTTGCCAAGCCCGTCAATGATAACTCTAAGTTGCCTATCGTTCATATCAACGCAACGTTTCCAAGTGATAGCGCGAGTGTTGATGCCGAGTTCGTTGCCTTGATAAATATGGTTGTCTACCATAGCGGCAAGAAGATTGTTTGCAGCGCCGATAGCGTGCAAGTCACCCGTGAAATGAAGATTGATATCTTCCATAGGTACTACTTGGGCGTAACCGCCACCCGCAGCGCCACCCTTAATGCCGAACACAGGACCTAAGGACGGTTCACGCATAGCAACGAGCGAGTTTTTACCCAAGATATTTAAAGCATCGGAAAGACCGATTGTAGTAGTGGTCTTTCCTTCGCCTGCCGGAGTTGGCGTAATTGCAGTAACTAAAACGAGTTTGCCTTTTCTTTTAGCACCATTAAGCTTAGTTACGTTAACCTTCGCTTTATATTTACCATATAACTCGATATCGTCTTCGCCAAGGTTTAATTTTTTGGCGATTTCGGTTATCGGTTTTAATTTGCACGCTTGTGCAATTTCAATATCGCTTAAGTAAGCCATATTTTTCTCTCCTAATTATTTAAAATACTTAACTGCCGATTCAAAGAGTTTCATATCGTACTCGCCGAGAACGTTTTTGTATAAGCCGTAGCCTTTTCTTTCGCTATGACCCATCTTACCAAACACTCTACCGTCAGGCGATAAAATACCTTCAATAGCGGAAATTGAACCGTTGGGGTTGAAAGAAACGTCCATAGTAGCGTTGCCGTCAAAGTCAACGTACTGAGTCATAATTTGACCGTTATCAGCAAGGGTTTTAATGAGTTCAGGCGTTGCGATAAACTTGCCTTCGCCGTGAGAAATAGGAACGTTGTACACGTCACCAACCTTAACGCCGGAAAGCCACGGTGATTTAGTTGACGCAACTCTTACTCTAACGATTCTAGATTGGTGGCGACCTATATTGTTGTAAGTTAAAGTGGGGCAAGTTTCATCGGTATCAATGATTTTGCCGTAAGGTACTAAGCCGAGTTTGATAAGGGCTTGGAAACCGTTACAAATACCACCCATTAAGCCGTCACGATTATTAAGGAGTTCGGTAACTTGTTCTTTTACTTCGCCGTTTCTAAAGAACGCGGTAATGAACTTACCAGAACCATCGGGTTCGTCACCGCCTGAGAAACCGCCCGGAACGAAGATGATTTGGCTTTCTTTTGCCTTTTTAGAAAATTCTTCAACCGATTTTGCAACGTCACTCGCGGTAAGGTTTTTGATAACGAAAATATCTGCCTTAGCGCCAGCATCTTCAAACGCTTTTGCGGTATCAAATTCACAGTTTGTGCCGGGGAATACGGGAATTAAAACTTTGGGGCTTGCAGTCTTAAAGTTGCAAGAAATTGAACTTACCTTATCGCTTGAGAAGGTTTGAGCAGTTCCTTCGGTCTTGATGTTGCAAGCAAATACCGATTCAAGTTTATCTTCATAAGCCTTTAAAAGTTCGTTTAAGCAAAGAGCGTTATCGCCAAGAGTGATAACCGCATCGGCGGTGGTATAACCTAAAAGTTCACCAACGTTTTCATCGCCGCTAAGTTCAATAACGAAACTGCCGTAAGAATAAGCGAAGATATCTTCAACTTTTACGCCTGCATCGTAATTAAAGCCTATCTTGTTACCGATTGCCATTTTTAAGATTGCTTCGGCAACGCCACCGTATACGGGGGTGTAAACGGAAAGGGCTTTTTTATCTCTTAAAAGTTTAGTAACCGTTTCAAAGTTTTTAAGAAGTGATTCGGTTTTAGGAAGACCGCTTGCAGTATATTCAGGCTTTAAGATAACTACCTTGCTACCCGCCTTTTTAAATTCAGGTGAAACGACTTCGTCAACGTTACCCGTTGTTACTGCAAAGGAAACTAAGGTGGGCGGAACGTCAATATCTTCGAACGTACCGCTCATAGAGTCCTTACCGCCGATAGCGGCAACGCCGAGTTCAACTTGCGCTTTGTACGCGCCTAAAAGCGCGCTTGCGGGTTGACCCCAACGAACAGGGTCTTTTTTAAGTTTTTGGAAATATTCTTGGAAGGTTAAGTAAACGTCTTTATACTCAGCGCCGGTAGCGATAAGTTTACATACGCTTTCTACAACCGCAAGGTATGCGCCGTGATAGGGGCTCTTTTCCGCCAAGGTGGGATTACCGCCCCAAGCCATATATGAAACGGTATCGGTATGACCTTTTTCAACGGAAACAAGGTTTACCATTGCTTGCGGTGGGGTTTGTTGATACTTACCACCAAAAGGCATCAATACCGTGCCTGCGCCGATAGTAGAGTCAAAGCGTTCGGAAAGACCACGCTTTGAACATACGTTTAAGTCAACGCTTAAATCTTTATAACCTTTAACGAAATCAGTTACCGCCTGCTTGCGATAATCTTTTGAAGATTGCGCCTTTACGGTAACGTGCTTTTCAGCGCCGTTGCTGTTTAAGAATTCTCTTGAAATATCAACGATAGTCTTGCCGTTCCAACTCATAACAAGCCTTGCTTGTTCAGTTACGGTTGCAACAACGCTTGCTTCTAAGTTTTCCTTTTCAGCAAGGGC
>JAGCLN010000298.1 GCA_017646945.1 Clostridia bacterium
ATTATTTTTTTTCAACTCTTTCGATATTAACCGTTTTATCGCTATTTGAACTTATAATTCCCAAAAGTTCAAGCTGAAAGGCGGTAAAAATAGTGATTTCGCTAATTTCAACGCTCGTTTTATTACCGCCTATAT
Organism: Clostridia bacterium; assembly: GCA_017646945.1. Lineage (GTDB taxonomy): Bacteria > Bacillota > Clostridia > Christensenellales > Borkfalkiaceae > HGM11412. The sequence continues at coordinate 136 of JAGCLN010000298.1, forward strand.
TGTCTATATTAAAACTTGAAAATTTTAATAAAGAAAATGCGTTTTTAAACGTTTCACTCAATAGTTATCTTGAAAGTTTAGAAGAAAACGCCGTTATTAGCAAGGTGGAGTTTGCGTTAGATAGTGGTAATTTCGAGTATGAATGCGTTGAAATTGAGTACGGGTATGATAACGAGCAAAAATATATATCGAAAATCGTAATAAATTTATCAAGCGAAGTAATAATTGACGAGAGCGAGCGTATAAATATGATTAAGGAAGCAAAAAAGTTACTTTCTAACGTGGTTGACACTCAAAAAGTAGGGGTTGAACTTGAAACCGATTGAAGATAAACAAGTTGTTAATAAAACTAAATCAATAAAAAAAGAATATGTATTTATTGCGGTGTTGCTAGTCGTTGTTATTGCGATTTTTATATCAAACGGCAATCTTTTTTCGGCAGTCAATAGTGGTGAACACGGTAACTTAGATTACGCTTCAAAAATAGAAAGTAAACTTGAAAAACTATTGTCAGAAGTTCAGGGCGTAGGTAAGGTTAAAGTTTTTGTAACGACTGACGGAAGTTTTAGTGAAGTGGTTTTGAAAGACAGTAAGCAAGAAACTGTCAATGGTGAAAAAACAACGGTAGAATCGGTGATTTTGGTCGGTGGCAAGCCGTACGTTACAAAGACTTCTAATCCAAATATAATAGGAATTGCAGTCGTATGTCAGGGAGCGGATAGTCTTAGCGTTAAGTTAAACGTTACCGAAATTATAACTACAACGCTATCGGTTAGCGCCGATTGCGTTCGTATAATAAAAATGAAATAAAAGGAGATAAACTATGTCAAAAAAGAAAAAGGTAATCATTTTAAGTTCAATGATAGCATTGCTTGCAGTAACCGCTGTGTTTAACTTCGTGCTATCGGGTAGCGCAAACGTTAGCGATTCAACCGACGCTACGTATTTTTCGGAATATAAAGCTGAGCGTTCTTCTTCACGCAACGAACAAATTTTACAACTTGATAAAATTATTGCGGAAGCCGATGAAACTTCGGAAATTAGAGAAACCGCGCTTACTCAAAAATTACAACTTACCGCGCTTACCGAACAAGAACTTCGCATGGAATCTTTAATCAAAGCGTATGGTTATGAAGAAGTTGTGGTTACTATGAATTTAAACTCGCCTAACGTAAACGTAGTTGTTAAAGATTCCGAGTTTGACCAAGCCGATGCCGTTAAAATTTATTCAATTTTAACTAACGAGAGCACTATTGACGCTGAAAATATAAATATTATTCCGTATCTTTGATAAAAACGCTATGTAATTTTAAAAATTTATGCTATACTAATAACAAAGTTATTATTTAGCGAGGTTTTTATGAAAGCAAAAAAGCCAATTTCGTATGAAGGAACGGGTAAAGTTACTTATAATGACGGTATCGTAAAAGGTATCGTAGTTCTTGCAGTATCGGAAGTTCAAGGTGTTTTACTTAAAAACGGAAAAAAAGAAAAGGATAAACTTGATTTTATCAAGGTTGATTTTGACGGTGACGACGTAACGGTTGAAGTTACGGTTGACGTTGTGTTTGGCTATAACGTGCCTGACGTTGCTTTTGACGTTCAAGAAGGCGTTAAGCGTAACGTAGAGTCAATGTCTAGATATAAAGTTAGTTCGGTTAACGTTCACGTTGAAAGTGTCGTTATGCAAGAAAGCGCAAACGATTGATACTAAGCTACCACAACTTTTGTTGTGGTGGTTTGTTTTATGCTGAGGTATTTATGAGAAACAAGGCGAGAGAAGCGGTATACAAATTATTATTTAGCAATCAGTTCAACGATAAGTTTGACGATAATTTTAAACTCACTATCTATAGTGAAGAAGGTTTAGGCGATAATGACGTTGTGTTTGCCGATGAATTACTTAATAGTTTTACTGCAAACGAAGAAGCGGTAAACAAGATTATTTCCGACCTTTCTAATGGTTACAATTTCGACCGCATTTATTCAACTGATAAGTGCGCTCTTCAAATTGCTATTACTGAAATGACGTATTTAAAGGATATTCCTTTAATCGTTTCGATTAGCGAAGCGATGGAACTCGTTAGAAAATATTCAACTAAAGAAAGCCCTAATTTCGTAAACGGAATTTTGGCAGAGTATAAAAAACAACTGGAGAATTAACATGGCTATACTTGACGGTAAGAGTTTTTCAAAAGAACTTCGTGTAACAATTAGAGAAAAAGCGGAATTATTCTACAATAAATTCGGTAGGCAAATCGGGCTTGCGGTAGTAATTATCGGTGAAGACCCCGCATCTCAAATTTACGTTAACAATAAAATTAAAGCGACTGAAGAGTGCTATTTAAAATCTTTTTCAGTTCGCCTTCCTGAAACTATTTCTCAAGAAGAAGCGGAACTTCAAGTTAGAACTTTGGCGGAGAACCCTGAAGTTGACGGTATTATCGTTCAACTTCCGCTTCCAAGAAAGTTTGACGCATCAAAGATTTTAGCGCATATTCCCGCAGAAAAAGACGTGGACGGGCTTTGTTCTTTAAACCTTGGTAAACTTTTCAAGGGTGAACAAACGCTTGCATCTTGCACGCCTTACGGTATTATTAAACTTTTAGAAAAATACAACGTTGATTTTGAAGGTAAAACGGCGGTAGTTATAGGTAGAAGCAATATGGTAGGCAAACCTATCGCTGCGCTTTTGCTTCATAAAAACTGTACCGTTACCGTTTGCCACTCTA
>JAGCLN010000299.1 GCA_017646945.1 Clostridia bacterium
AAATTTCTAACAAAATTTAAGTAAGGAGATTTTATTATGGCAAAATCAAGACTTATAGGCGACTACCCTGTAATCGGTATTAGACCTACTATTGATGGTAGACGCGGACCTTTAAAAGTAAGAGAATCACTCGAAGTTCAAACTATGAACATGGCTAAAAACGCCGCTAAACTTTTAACTGACAATCTTTTCTATTCAAACGGCGAACCCGTTAAGGTTGTTATTGCCGATACTACTATCGGTAGAGTTGCAGAAGCCGCTGCTTGTGCTGACAACTATAAAAAGGAAGGCGTTGATATTACCCTTACCGTAACGCCCTGCTGGTGCTATGGTTCTGAAACTATGGATATGGACCCCAACACTATTAAAGCAGTTTGGGGCTTTAACGGTACTGAAAGACCCGGCGCGGTTTACCTTGCGGCAGTTCTTGCAGGCCACGCTCAAAAGGGACTTCCCGCTTTCGGTATTTACGGTCATGACGTTCAAGATTTAGACGATACTTCTATTCCCAAAGACGTTGAAGAAAAGATTTTACGTTTCGGTCGCGCTGCTATTGCGGTTGCCACTATGCGCGGTAAATCTTACCTTCAAATCGGTTCTATCTGTATGGGTATTGCTGGTTCTATTATTGATAATAACTTCTTTGAAGATTATCTTGGTATGAGAGTTGAATCAGTTGACGAAGTTGAAATTATTAGACGTATGACCGAGGGCGTTTACGACGAAGCTGAATATCAAAAGGCGCTCAAGTGGGTTAAAGAAAAATGCAATCCTGACTTTGATAAGAACCCCAAAGATATGCAAAGAACTGACGAACAAAAAGCAAAAGACTGGGAATTCACCGCTAAGATGGCTTGTATTATCAAAGACCTTTTCAACGGTAACAAGAATCTCCCCGAAGGTTGCGAAGAAGAAATGGTTGGCCACAACGCTATCGTAGGTGGTTTCCAAGGTCAAAGACAATGGACTGACTTCTATCCTAACTGCGACTTCCCCGAATCTATCCTTAACTCTTCGTTCGACTGGACAGGCGCAAGAGAACCCTATATCTTAGCAACTGAAAACGATACCTTAAATGGTATAACGATGCTCTTTGGTAAACTTTTAACAGGTCGCGCTCAAATCTTTGCGGACGTTAGAACTTACTGGTCACCCGAATCAGTAAAACGCGTTACCGGTTACGACCTTGAAGGTAAGGCTAAAGAAGCAGACGGTATTATCCACCTTATCAACTCTGGCGCAGCGTGTGTTGACGCTTGCGGTGAAGTTAAAGAAGCAGACGGCACGCCCGTTATGAAACAATGGTGGAATATGACCGAAAAGGATATTGACGATTGCATGAAGGCTACTACTTGGCCGTACGCTGACCTTGGTTACTTCCGTGGTGGCGGTTATTCTTCAAGATTCTTAACTCGTTCTGAAATGCCGGTTACAATGATGCGTCTTAACATGGTTAAGGGTTTAGGCCCCGTTATGCAACTTGCTGAAGGTTGGACGGTAAATCTTCCTGACGAAGTTTCTCATATTCTTTGGAAGCGTACCGACTACACTTGGCCTTGCACTTGGTTTGCACCAAGACTTACTGGTAAGGGCGCATTCAAATCCGCTTACGACGTTATGAATAACTGGGGCGCAAACCACGGCGCTATCTCTTACGGCCACATCGGTGCAGACGTTATTACTCTTTGCTCAATGCTTAGAATCCCCGTTTGCATGCACAACGTAGACGAAGATAAAATTTATCGCCCTGCTTGCTGGAACGCGTTTGGTATGGACAAAGAAGTTCAAGACTACAACGCTTGCAAGACTTACGGTCCCGTTTACAAGAAATAATTAAAAACTAACTGCCGAGATTTCTCGGCAGTTTTTTATTGTGTTTTTTTATTTACTATGGTAAACTTTAAGTATGTATAACTTTTTTGCTACTGAAAATTCAAAAACAAGTGACGGTTACGAAATTACCGGCAAAGACTATAACCACATTAAAAACGTTCTTCGCAAAAAGGCGGGCGAAGATATTTTGGTTACCTTAAACGGAAAAAGCGATTTGTGTTGCATTACCGATTTTACCGATAATAGCGTTATCGTTAAGATTATAAAGCCCGATTATCAAAGCACGGAACTTCCCACTCATATTACCCTCTTTCAAGGAATTGCAAAGGGCGAAAAAATGGAACTTATTATTCAAAAAGCCGTTGAACTTGGCGCAAGCGAAATCGTGCCCGTGGATATGAAAAGGTGCATAGCAAAGATTGAGCCGAATAAGGCAAGGCAAAAAACGGAAAGGTTTAACCTTATTTCTGAAAGCGCGGCAAAGCAATCTAAACGAAACGTTATTCCCAAAGTTTTACAGCCTTTGGCGTTTAACAAGGCGTTAGACTACGCTAAAGATTTTGATTTGTTGGTTATCCCCTACGAGTGCGCGAGCGGTATGCAAGCGACTAAAAACTTGCTTAGTGAAATAAAAAGCGGTATGAAAATAGGCGTTATGATAGGCGCGGAAGGCGGGTTTGACGATAGCGAAATTGAAAGCGCTCGCCAACTTGAAAACGCGCGCGTTATCTCGCTTGGTAGCCGAATTCTTCGAACGGAAACAGCATCGCTTACAACCCTTTCACTTTTAATGCTTTATATAGAAAGCAATTTATAACAAAATAAAACAAGGTGCGAACGCACCTTGTTTTTTATTTGCTTAGCCCCTTTGAGCAAAATATTCTATTGCTTGTTTATAACCAGCAAAACCCTTGCCGGCTATTTGCTTTTCGG
>JAGCLN010000020.1 GCA_017646945.1 Clostridia bacterium
AATATCGTCAGCAGGACGATAAGTAATTCTCTTTTCGTCACCGATAACTTTTTTAAGAACTTCGGGGTCGGGTTCGCCGATAAGTTTACCGTACTCACCTTTCATTAACGCCTTAAATTCCTTAGTAACCATCTTATAGCGTTCGTTTTGTAAAATATTAAGAACGGCTTGAGTTCCAACGATTTGTGAAGACGGAGTTACGAGCGGCGGATAGCCTGCATCTTTTCTTACGTTAGGAACTTCTGCTAAGCACTCGGTAAGTTTATCGAGTTTGCCTGCTTGTTTAAGTTGTGACATAAGGTTAGAAAGCATACCACCCGGTACTTGATAGATAAGAGTATTAACGTCAATACCCCTAACCTTGGGATTTAAAATACCGTCCTTTTCCAAACGTTCGGAAACTTTCTTGAAGTGTTCATTAATAGGAACAAGTTTTTCAATATCAATACCCGTATCATATTCGGTGCCTTTTAAAGTTGCAACGAAGGGTTCGGTTGCAGGTTGGCTAGTACCGTTACCCATAGCGGAAAGAGCGCAGTCAACGATATCGCAACCCGCTTCGATTGCTTTAAGGTAAACCATTTCACCCGTACCAGTAGTATTGTGAGTGTGAAGGTGAATTTTGGTGGTCGGCTTTAATACTTCTTTCATACCCTTAATAAGTTCGTAAGTGGTATAAGGAAGAATAATGTTAGACATATCTTTTAAACAGATATTGTCCGCACCCATTTGTTCAAGGGTTTTAGCCTTTTGAATAAAGTATTCGTTGGTGTGAACGGGGCTTGTGGTGTAACAAATAGTTGCTTCACAAACCGCGCCGTAATCGCCTTTATACTTGTTGATTGCGTTCATAGCGCACTCTAAGTTTCTTTCGTCGTTGAGCGCGTCAAATACTCTAATAACACCGATACCGTTACGAATAGACGCTTCAACGAATTTATCAACAACGTCATCAGCGTAGTGCTTGTAACCTAAAAGGTTTTGACCACGAAGTAACATTTGGATAGGTGTTTTCTTTATGTATTTACGAAGGGTGCGAAGTCTTTCCCACGGGTCTTCGTTTAAGAAACGAAGGCAACTATCAAAGGTAGCGCCACCCCAACCTTCAAGTGAATAGTAGCCGATATCATCGAGTTGTTCGAGCATCGGAATCATTTCGTCAATACGCATACGCGTTGCAGCTTGAGACTGATGCGCGTCACGTAAAATGGTTTCTGTAATTAAAACTTTTTTAGCCATATTTTTCTCCTATTATTAACCGCACATTGCAAGAAGTACGCCTGCTGCAATTGCAGAACCTATAACGCCCGCAACGTTCGGGCCCATAGCGTGCATAAGTAAGTGGTTGTTGGGATCTGCTTCACGACCTACGTCTTGCGAAATTCTCGCTGCCATAGGAACTGCAGACACGCCCGCTGAACCGATAAGCGGATTGATTTTACCGCCAGAAAGTTTACTCATAAGTTTAGCAACTAAAAGACCGCCGACCGTACCCATAATAAACGCTGTTAAACCGAGAACGATAATAAAGATGGTTTGGAAGGACAAGAATACCGAACCGATTGCCTTTGAACCTACCATTAAGCCTAAGAAAATAGTAATGGTGTTCATAAGGCCGTTAGATGCCGTATTAACAAGTCTTTCAGTAACGCCCGATTCTTTCATAAGGTTACCAAACATAAGCATACCTAATAAAGGAATTGCATCGGGAAGAATTAAACCAACAACTAAGGTAACGAGCATCGGGAATACGATTTTTTCAACCTTTGAAACTCGCCTTAACTGTTTCATTTTAATCTTTCTTTCCTTTTCCGTAGTCAAAAGTCTCATTATAGGCTTTTGAATAAGGGGGATAAGCGCCATATACGAGTAAGCCGCAATAGCGATTGCAGGAAGTAAGTGATCTGCAAGTTTTTTAGTAACGTAAATTGCAGTAGGACCGTCTGCACCACCGATAATACCGATAGCGCCTGCTTCTTGCGGAGTAAAAATTCCACTTGCAACCGCGCCAAAATAGGTAATGAAAATACCAAGTTGAGCAGCAGCGCCGATAAGCATACTCTTGGGATTTGCAATAAGCGGACCAAAATCCGTCATCGCGCCGATACCTAAGAAAATCAGCGGTGGGAAGATAACCCAGTCCACGCCTTTATATATGTAGTAGAATAAACCGTAGTTACCGATAACTTGTTCGTTTGAAATAGTTAAAGCATTTGCTTCGTAAACAATGCCTGATTTTACAAACACCTCACCTAACGCTTCATCTTGCATCCAATATCCAAACTGAACGCTAGATTCTAACATCTTAGTGATAGCATCTAAAGAAAGCCCGTCTTTTGAACCGAGTTTTTGACTAAGTTCTAACAATGTTCCTCTAGTAATTTCTGCACCAGTAGCACGGTCGCTGATAATATAACCTTTATCACCAAATAAAATCCTATATGCGCCGGGAATATTTACGATAAACATACCAAACGCGATAGGAAGGAGCAATAACGGCTCGAATTTTTTTACTATTGCAAGGTAAACAAGGATACACGATATTAAAATCATCACTAAGTTTTGCCAGTTTGCGTAACCCGTAAATAACGAGTTAACACCAGTACTTTCCCAAAGACTTACAAACGATTCCCCTATCGTTGTCCAGAACCCTGCACACAACGAGAATAAATCCATAGAATACTCCTATTAGCCGATAACCGCCATAACGTCACCAGTGTTAACATTTGAGCCAACGGCAGCCTTAAATGATACAACACCACCGCAAACTGCAGTAATATCGTTATCCATCTTCATTGCTTCTAATACTAATATTACGTCACCTTCTTTAACGGTAGCGCCTTCTGCAACCTTGTAAGCCTTAATCATACCGGGCATGGGTGCTTCCATCTTAGTTCCGTTTACGGGAGCAGCAGCCTTAGGTGCAGCAGCGGGAGCGGGAGCAGCAGCCTTAACTTCGGTTACAACCGGAGCAGCAACGGTAGTAGCACCGCCTACTTCTTCCACGCCAACTTCATATTGTTTTCCTTCTATAGTTACGATAAATTTACGCATTTTATTTAATCTCCTTAAAATCTTCTAATCTTTCTTACTATGAAATCGCATTCCGACTTCGTGTTGAAATAATACGCGGATATTGCCGCTATTATCGCCGCTTTAATGTGTTCAGGCACTTCATCGCTTTCTACCTTAACGGGCTGTGCAACCTTAGGTTCAACGGTAGTTTTTACTTTTTGGGTAGCGTTTTCAGCCTTATTCATAATTTTACCGCATATTGAAACGGAACAAATTATGATTGTCATACCAGAAAAGACTACCAACATACCTATAAGTAAAACGATTATGCCGTTTAAAATAGGACCCATAATTGTTCTCCTTAATTAAGTATCATTTGAAGCGCGGAAATTACGTATTGACGAACGAATTCGGGTTCGATAACGTTATCAACGCAACCGAGTTTTGCGCTATTGAAACTATCTTGACTGTCAACGTATTTAGCGTTGAGTTCGTCAACCTTTTCAGCCTCAACCGTGCCGAAAGTTGCGCTAACGCCCGCATAACCGTCTAAGAGAGAAATCTTAGAACCCGCAAAAGCGTAAACGTAATCACTACCAAACGCCTTTGATACAAACGCGGTGTAACCTAAACCGATTGCCTTGTTATAAACAACGGTAACGCGCTTTAACGCAGATAATACGTCAAGCATATTCATAAGTTCAGTCATAACTGCGGTGTTGCAAGTGCAAGCATCGAGCTTGAAACCGTTTGCGTTTGCAAATAAAACTACGGGAAGTTCGTTTGCATAAGCGAAATTAACAAAGTTCTTAATCTTTAACACTACGTCTAACGTAATATCAAGACCATCGTCACCACCGCCCATTACGATGCCGGCAGTAGCGATTCCACCTACTCTACCGATACCTACGGTAACCGCATCAACGTAACCTTCGCCCATTTTAATAAACGAACCGTTATCGTAAGTTGCGCTAATAAGAGACTCAACGTCAACCGCGGTGTTAAGATTTGGGGCGGTTCTATTGAAATCATCGTTAGTGTCCGCTTGATAATCGCTATATTTATGTAAAGTTTCTAAAACCGCTAAAACTTTCGCCTTAACGTCTTCAAGAGCCTTAACTTCAAAAGTCTTTAAGCCGTTTTTAGCTTTAGCAACGGTTTCTTTGCTTTCGCCTTCTTTAGACGCAGATAAAACCGCAGGGCTTGCATACGATACGCACGCGTTACCAACAACGAAAGTAAAATCAGCGTTGTCAGCCAAAATTGCGGAAGAACCTAAAACGTCACCAGTAGCGATAGCGATTTGGGGTGCAGAGCCTTTAAGCTCGTTAGAATATCTTAAAATATCTGCAATTCCTTCAAGCACGGCAACGCCTTCGCCCACTTGAACGCCCTTGCTGTTTAAAAGATAGATAACGGGAACTTTAGCATCGTATGCTTTAGAAAGACATTCGCACATCTTGTCGCAACCTGCTTTAGTAAGACCGCCGTCTAAAACCTTGTAGTTTTGAGCAACTACGTAAACTGGGAAACCTTCAACGGTAGCGTAACCTGTAACTACGCCAAGCCCGTCAACGTCATTCCCATAGAACTCGTTTTTAGCAAAACTAAAAGTGTTAAGTTCAACGAAACTGCCATCGTCAATGATTTTAGCAATATCATTTTTAACGTCAGCCGTCTTCGCACTCATTTCAGCTTTACGAGTTTTGAGTAAATCAATGTTATTCATATTAGCCTCCAAAAGGTATTTCATAATAATTATATAATAATTATTAGTCAAATGCAATAGTTTTTCGCTAATTTCTTTCGATTTTTGCAAGTTATTTTTCGTATAAAAAATAAAAGCGGACGATTGTCCGCTTAAATTATTTAATATCGCAAGTTGCCAAGAATTTGTTGAAGGCTAAACTGCCCTTACTGTCTTTACTAAACACCGACGTGTTATATAAAATGTTAGCGCATACGCCGTTTACGTACTCGGTAATTATTGCGTTTGCCTTCTTAACGTCTTTAACTCTTGGGTATTTACCCATAAGATATTCAATCATATCTTTATGAACGTGCAAGTCGTGTTCCGCGCTCGCTATCGCTTCTTTATCATAAGGAACTTTCTTAGCGAGAATTTCACTTATAGCGCCAAATTGACGCTTTAATCTTGCAGGAAGAATATATAAGCCCATCGCTTCAATCAAGCCTATACCTTCTTTTTTAATGTTGTGGTATTCAGGATGAGCGTGGTAAACGCCATCTGGATATTGCTCGGTCGTGATATTGTTTCTAAGGATTAAATCTATGCAATATCTACCATCGGGTAAGAACCTTGCAATCGGCGTTACGGTATTATGTTTAACACCGTTAGTTTCAGCCAAGATACCCGCTTCTTCATCGGTGTAATCTTTCCAAGAAGTAATAACCTTTGTGGCAAGTTCTTGAACGGTGTTTCTATTAAAGCCACTAATTCTTACAACCGAGTTATAGAAGTCAACGATATCCACTTGAGTATCAGGATACTCTGCGCTAGCAAAAGTTTTAAGCGCTTTTGCTTTTTGAAGGGGCATAAGGTGTTTACCGCCTTGATAATGCTCGTGATTAAGGATTGAACCGCCAACGATAGGAAGATCGGAATTCGAACCTAAGAAATACGCGGGAAAAAGTTCAATAAAGTCAAAAAGCCTTTCAACCGTTTTGCCGTTTATAACCATAGGCGTGTGCGCCTTGCTAAACAAAATACAATGTTCGTCAAAGTAAAGATAGGGGGAATATTGCATAGCCCACTCTTCACCGCCGAGCGTGAGCGACACCGTTCTAAGATTAGAACGCGCAGGAAGAGTAAGCGAACCGTAAAAACCTTCGTTTTCCTTGCAAAGCATACACTCGGGGTATTTATCTCCCTTAGGCGCGGTAAGAAGTTTAGCAATATCTTTATTGTTCTTTTCAGGCTTGCTAAGGTTAATAGT
>JAGCLN010000300.1 GCA_017646945.1 Clostridia bacterium
GATTAAAAATCTAAATTTTTGAGGTAATTGTTTCATTTTCATAACCATTTTTCTCCTTGGTTAATAGTTTTTAGTTATACAATGTAATCCACCGCCACCCAAAACAATTTCTCGCGACGGGAATTGTATTATTTCTCTATCATTAAACTCAGCAGTAAAAATTTTAACCACCTCGTCATCTAAATCACAGTCAAACGAAGGAACTATTACTGCGCCGTTAGCAAAAATAAAGTTTATGTAGCTTGGCTGTATTTGTTCGCCTTCAAACCTTTCTTTACTACCCAAAAGCATTTCTAATCCCACGCAATCATCTTCCGTACGGATAAATGGACTTGGCAATGGAACTTTTACAATTTTAAATTTTTCACCATTAGCGCCCACTTCGTTTTGCAAGGTTTTATACGCGCTACGCACCACTTCGTACTGTGGGTGATTTGCGTTATCAGTCCACGCAAGTAAAATCGTGTTTTCGTTTGCAAACGCCACTAGATTATCTATATGACCGCCCGTTTCATCGTAATTTAACCCACGCTCTATAAAGATAACTTTTTTTACGTTTAACGCTTCTTTTAATATTGCTTCCGCTTCTAACTTTGACAAATTAGGGTTTCTATTTGGATTTACCACCGTTCGCTCTATGCATATTAAAGTTCCGTTACCATTAGTGAGAATATTTCCACCTTCAATAATTAAAGGATATTCTTTAATGGTTTTACCAACGATTTTTCCCATTTGTTCTGGAACAGTTGCGTCTAGAGACCAATCGCTATACAACCCTTCTTGTCCGCCCCAAGCATTAAATTGAAATTTTACAAAGTGGTTTCCTACGGGAACGACACCGCTATCTCTTATCCAAATATCGTTATAGTCCATAGTTGCGATATCAACGCCGTCAATCGGGTCTAACCGAACGCTTGAATCTACGCCTAAAACAACCCTTTCGTGCCTTGATAAAATTTTGGCAAGCGACACAATCGTTTGCGCAATAGGTTTAGCACCTTTGCGCCACACGTCAGTACGCAAAGGATACAATAAAAAAGTTCCTTCGTGCACGTTGAAATCAGCTTTCATTTTCCACCCTTAAAACAAATTGTTTTACAAAATTATATACAAAATCATTGTACCACACTATTAACCATTTAGTCAATGCTATAATTAAATTTATCATAAAACCGTAAAATAATAGCGAAACTTTAATTATTATTGATTGTTTTGCCGAAATTTTGCATAAAAAATCCCGATGGAAGACCATCGGGATTTTTTGTTTTATTAGTGGTTTATAATCTCGCGTTTAACCAAAGTTAATCGCTTGCTTTTGCGTTTAACGTGAAAGTGAACGCCCTTCTTGTTAAGATAAGAAAGTATAGGTATAAGTATGAGCGCAAGAACTATTATCCCAACAATCATTATCATAAGCCAAGTGGGGATTGCTGAAACCTTAACTTCATCCCACATATCGTTTAAGCGCGCCATTTCTTCATCGGGGAAGTCTTTCATTATAGCGCAACGCATAACCGTTTCTTTCGTGGGGTATTGAGTTTCAAGCTGACGGCCTAAAGTGTCCGTCCAGATAAACATTTCACCATCGTCGTCGTAAGTGTTTAAAAGGAAAGATACGTCGTAATTGTAAACGTAAACGTCAAAATCTTCTTCAAATCCTATGATAAATTCATCTTTATCATCGTAAATAGGGTATTTTATGTTCTTTACGGTCAACGCGTGATAGCCCGTTTCTTCATCAACGCCTTCGTCTATATATTCAATACCTTCGGTAAAGATTTCTTCGTCGATAAGGTCTTGAAGATAATATTCGTAGTACGCAATACCAGTTTCTTCGTCAACGTAATCAGCACCTTCAACGTCATCAGTTTCAATAAGGGTGTAAACACCGTACCACTCGATAGCGTTTTCGTGCATATCCGCGCCTGCTACTACGGGGGTGTAACCGATATAGTTCATATTAACCTTAGCGTTTTCAGGGTCGGCTAAGAAGTTGATAAACTCTTGCGCGTACAATACGTTTGCACCCTTGGGCATAACCCAACCGTCAAACCAAATGTTACTACCCTCTTCGGGAACGGCGTAGAAAAGTTCCGTGCCTGCTTCATCGGCAATATCTAAAGTGTAAACGGCATCGCCACTCCAAGCAAAGTTGATTGCAATTTTGCCTGACGCCATATCGCGCTTACCACTATCAACTTCAAAGCCGTAAACGTTGCCTTTAAGGTCGATAAGTTCTTCGGTAACCATTTGCACGGTTTCAGGGTCGGTGCGGTTGAAGATTGCTATTAATCTTTCTTGATATTCTTCATCGGTGAATTCACCCGCTTTCCATTTAAGACCAAGCGTAGTAAGTTCATCGGCGCAAACTTTACCGATAGCGAGCGCGTAAGTATCCCTAATACTATCTTTTATAGTACCTAAGTTTTTAGAATAGGTTTTCCACGGAAAATCCCAATGCGATTCATCGCCCGATTGATATTCACCACCCGAGTTTCTTTCCAAAACTTCGGGGTTGTAAACGAAGCCCATAGTGCCGTACATATAACCGCAGGCGTAGTCCGTCCAACCGTTTCTATCAAAAAGGTCAAGGATATATTTTGAAGAATAAGTATCGTAGTTATCAAGGTTGCCAAGCGACCTATCCAACTTTTCAAGCATGCCTTCCCTAATCATTTTTTGAATCATATAGTCGGAAGGGCAAACTAAATCGTAACCGTAATCATAACCGTTTTCAGTTTCTTCTTTTGAAAGTTGAAGTTCGTTATACATATTCTCGTTCGTGCCGAAAGTAGAATAGTTAACTTTAACTTTCACGCCGTATTTTTCGCTTGCATAATCTTCAAATTCCGCAATTAAATCGGCGTTTTCATCTTTACAAATATAATCTTCCCAGTTGTAAACGTTAAGTTCAATAACTTCTTCCCTTGAACAACCCGTAAAGGAAAAAAGCGATAAAAACATTACGAGCGCAACGCTCAAATTAATTATTTTTCTCATTTTTTCTCCTTTTTAGCAGACTTTCTGCTCGAAATAACGTACCTTATAACGACAAAGCAAATCATAAACACGAAGATAATCGTTGAAAGGGCGCGGAGCGCGGGTACGGAAGAACTCTTACCACCACGAGCGTACGCATCGAACACGTAGGTCGAGATAGTATCGAAAGTTGCAGGTTTTGTAAAGGTAGTAATAATATAATCGTCAAGCGAAAGGTTGATTGCAAGAAGGAAACCCGATAAAATACCCGGTAAAATTTCAGGAATAATAACGCTGAAAAGGGCTTTCGTTGGGGTTGCGCCAAGGTCGAGCGCGGCTTCGTACAAGTTGTTATCCATTTGCTTGAGTTTGGGCATTACCGATAACACAACGAACGGGAAAGTGAGAACGATATGGCCGATTAAAAGCGATGCGTAACTCCTGCCGAAAGCAAACATTGTGCAAACGAGCGCAATTGAAATAGCCGTAACGATTTCCGCATTGATAATGGGAATTTGGGTTGCGCCGTTCATTATGCCCCTTGCTTTTTGCCTACTATAAAACATACCGATAGCACCGATAGTTCCAAGCACGGAAGAAAGCGTTGCCGATACGATTGCAAGCACGAAGGTGTTTGCAACGGTGGTCATAATATCGCCGTTTTGAATAAGTTCGCCGTAGAGTGAAAAACCCCACTCGTCAGACCAAATACCGATTTCTCTACTCATATTGAAACTGTACGCAACGAGAAGTAAAATAGGTGCGTACAAAATCAATAAGATAAGCACAACGTAACCGCCGGAGAATAATTTTTTTACCATAATCCATTCCCCCTTGCAGCAGTATCGTCATCTGAGAACTTGTTAGTTATCCACATGGTTATAAAGATTATTACTAAAAGTACCATCGCAATCGCCGAGCCCGCGTGCCAGTTGAACACGGTTGAAAATTGCGATTCTATAACCTTACCTATAATCGTTACGTTACCGTTACCTAAGGTATCGGACACAACGTAACTCGTAGTAGTTGGTAAAAGCACCATAGTAACCGCGCTAACGATACCGGGAACGGTAAGTGGAAGAGTTACTCTTAAAAAGGTATTTGCAGGGCGAGCGCCAAGGTCTGCGCTTGCTTCAATTAAACTCTTGTCGAGTTTAATCATAACGGTATACAAGGGTAAAATTGTAAAGGGCAAGTAGTCGTAAACCATACCGATAACGGTGTTTACGAAACTTAACTTGTTACTGTTATACATACCGATAGCAAACAATAATTCTTTCATAGCGGCGGTGCGTAAAACGAAGTTTATCCACATAGGTAAAATAAACAATATTAAAAGCACACCGTTTTTATTAAGTTTGCTCTTTGATAAAATGTAAGCGAGCGGATATGAAATAATCAAGCAAAGCGCCGTAGTTACTATCGCCAAGCCAAAACTTATAAAAAGTACCCTTATGTTAGAACCTTTTGAGAAAAATTCTATAAAGTTTTCAAGCGTTAATGAAACTTTTACGCCCGATAAAGTTATGTAGCCGTTCGGGTCTACTTTTGTAAAAGCATACAAGATAATAAGCACGAGCGGAAATACTACGAACAGCGTTAAAAACAACGCGTAAGGTATCCCCAAGTGCTTTCTCGAAAAGCGGAAAGACTTCATTATTTTTTATCCTCCGTTTTGAGTTTAAGTTTAATTTTATCTTTGGGAATTTTTACCGATACTCTATCGTTTTCGTTCCAAACGTATTCGGTATCGCAAACGAAATCTTCTTCTTCATCGTCAGTTCTAATAATGATTTGATAGTGGTCGCCTTTATATACGATTGAAATGATTGAACCGCAGGCGTCACCGTCTTCATCGTTATCGATAATTTCAATATCTTTAAGGCCTACTTCTACCCTAACGTCAACGTCGGCAAGATCAATCTTTTCGCCTTCGGCGGTAATGAGATAACCTTCTTCGTCAAGGTGAGAGTTTTCGTAAAGTTGAGTAACGTCACACTCAAACTCACCGTCGGCAAACCAAACTTTGTTGTCCTTAGTGATATAGCCGTCGTATACGTTAGAAACGAATTCTTTGTGCATTATGTGAATATCTTGCGGGGCAATAGAAATCCACACCTTTTCGCCAACGGCGTAACCCTTAGTCGATTGAATAACCACTTCTGACCTACCTACCATCATAGTCATTTGATAGTGAACGCCTTTGAAAATGCAAGAAGAAATAGTACCCGATACCATACCCTTTTCTTCCTTTACGATTTTAACGTCTTCGGGGCGAACAACAACGTCGACTTTTTCGTTCTTTTCAAAATCGTCAACGCAGTCGAACACTTTGTTAATAAACCTAACTTTCTTTTCGCCTACTACGGTACCGCTGAAAATATTACTTTCGCCGATAAAGTCTGCAACGAAAGAGTTAACGGGTTCGTTATAAATATCTTGCGGAGTGCCGATTTGTTGAATTTTACCGTCTTTCATAACAACAACGGTGTCACTCATAGTAAGCGCTTCTTCTTGGTCGTGAGTAACGTAGATAAAGGTTATGCCGAGTTTTTTGTGCATTTCTTTAAGTTCGAGTTGCATATCCTTTCTCATCTTTAAGTCGAGCGCACCCAAAGGCTCGTCTAAAAGCAAGATTTCAGGCTCGTTTACAATCGCCCTTGCGATTGCAATACGTTGTTGTTGACCACCTGATAAAGTGGTAACGCTCCTCTTTTCAAACTCTTCAAGGTCAACTATTTTAAGCGCGCGTGAAACCTTATCGTCAATCTCTTTCTTAGAGAGTTTTTCGATTTTTTCTACCGTTTTACCGTTTTTATCAACGTAGGTCGCCTTAACTCTTTTAAGTTTTAAACCGTACGCAATATTTTCATATACGTTTAAATGGGGGAAAAGCGCATAGCGTTGGAACACCGTGTTTACGGGGCGCTTATGCGGTGGAAGATTAGTTATATCCTTGCCGTTAAGCATAATTTTACCCGTGGTTGGAAGTTCAAAACCCGCTATCATTCTAAGCGTTGTTGTCTTACCGCAACCGGAAGGTCCTAAAAAGGTAATAAACTCACCCTTTCTAACGTACAAGTTAACGTTTTCTACCGCTAACGTTCCGTCATACTCTTTTGAAACGCCGGTAAGTTCTATTATTTTTTGCTTGCTCATAGTTTTTTCTATAGCCATAATCTTTTTCTCCTTAAGAGTGTTTTTCTTTTTGTGTTTCCAAGTTTGCTTAGTAAAGTAAAAGTATCTTACCCAAGGGTGAAATTAATCGCGAGATTGATGCAAAAGGTCGGTTCAGTCACAAGTAATTCAAGGCAAACCCCGAAGGGAATACTCTTTGTATTGCCGAGTGGGTTTAACAAAGAATTACGAAGTGAATCAACCGAACTTTATCAATCGAGCGGTTAATTGAACCCTACTAAAAAGTTGGTGGGGAAGATATCCAAAGAAACTTCGCCGTTTTTTCTTTAACGTTTATTATGTAATGGGACTTTGCAGAAGTATAATAAAAACTCTCTCCCTTCTTGCAAACGTACTTCTTCTTACCAAGATGAATTACTATTTCACCTTCTAAAACGTAGCCGAATTCTTCGCCTTCGTGCGGAACGTCTTCTTCCGTTGCCGAGTTCTTGCTAAGTTCGACGATAACGGGTTCCATACTGTTTTTTTGCGCGTTTGGAACTAACCAGTTAAGAAGCATTGATTCCGTCTTCTTCTCAATAAAGTCCTTTTCCGTAAAGACAATCTTCTCGTCTTCTTCTTCACTAAAAAAGTCTTTAAGGTTCGTGCCGAGCGCGGAAAGAATATCTATAAGCGTTGCAATCGAAGGGCTCGTCAAGTCGTTTTCCAGTTGCGAAATGTAACCTTTAGTAAGTTCACACCTGTTCGCCAACTCTTCTTGCGTAAACTCGCATTGAAGCCTTAACTCTTTTATTTTATCGCCAAGTACCATAATTTTACCCGTTTTATAACATTAAACTTTTTGTTTAGCAATAGTAAACAAGATAATAATATCAATACCGAACTTTCTTGTCAATAAATTTTATATATATTTTTAAAAAAATATAAAGTAAAAAGAAAAAACCCTTGCAAAGCCAAGGGTTTTTCGTTATTCAAAATGCTTTTTAAACAGTTCGCTTGCTATGTAATAGTCAACGCAAGAACGCTTGTTTTCAGGAACGAAATACAAAATCTCTTTTCCTTCGTAAATTTCAAAATCTTCACCTGCGCCAAAGAGCAATCTAAATATGTCTTTTAAGGGGAAGAATTTAGTAACTTCCTCGCCGTCACGCGTGCCTTTATAGGTTAAGCCCGTTTTATCAAACACGCAAACACCGTCGCCCGACTTTCTCGTACAATGCTTGCCATCTTTTGAAGAGTGCCTAAGTTCTACCTTGCTTTCAAGCTTAAAGGTATCGTCACTAAGCATTTGCTTTTCCATTTCCGCCTTTTGCCAGTCGTACCACTCGGCAAAGTTGTTAAACGGTTTATTATCAACAAAGCCGTACCTATCGTTAAGCGTTGCGGTAAAATTACACTTTTGACAAGAAATACTCATCTTGTCCGTTACCATTTGGTACTTAGCGCCACAGGTTGGGCAGGTGGTTAAAATATTTTCTAAGCCAACCGCAAGCGTTTTTGATTTATAGTGAATTTCAGGCATCGTTTCAAGCCACTTAAACTCATCGTAGTAAAGGGCGGTTTCAATCTTTTGCTTAAACTCTTCAACGCTTAGCGCCTGAGCTTGCTCTTTGGTTAAAAGCAAATCAAGAGTGGCATTAACTACCGAGCCTTTACGCGCCTTATCGCCCCACTTGGGTTTAGCAAAATAGTCGCCTTCTAAGTTTACAACGTAGACGGGAACGCCCATCTTTTTAATGAACTTGAAAGTCGATTCCTGTATGCCTTCAAATCTACCTATTGTAGAAAGCCTTGCTTCCGGCATCATCGCTAAGACTTCGCCGTTTGCTATTACCTTTAAGCAATTGCCCGCGTTTTCAATATCCGATGAGAACATGCTCTTTGGGAACGCGCCGATTGAACGCAAGAGTTTGCCCACTATTTTATGATAGAAATACAACCTTGCCGCTACGAAATGTGGCCTTTCCTTTTTGAGAATTCGGCCAGTAAACACAAAGTCTAAGAACGAGCCGTGCGTTGAAAGAACGATTGACGGACGCTCTAACTTGCCAACCTTGTTCACAAGGTTTACCTTCACCTTTCTACCAAGCGCGAGTTTAGCGCAAAAATCAGCCGTGTTAAGCACAAAAGCGTTGCACTTTCTAACGCTATTTTTCTTGCGGGATTTCATATAGTCGTTAAGTTTTTGAAAAAGATAATCTTTCTTTTTGTAAACTATTATTAACAAGATAATTACGGTGATAAACACGCAAAGGGATAAAACCCAACTTGCCGCCCCAGCCATATGGCCAAGACCAACGCCTATCGCAACGGACGGTATTGCGCCGAGAACTGTTAAAATTAAGTATTTATGGTATTTCATTCCAAGCGATGCGGCAAAAATACAGATAAGGCCGTAAGGAATTGCCGGAAGAAGATATAAAACGAAGATTATAATTTCCACGCCGTAAGAGTTTTTTGCTTGGTTAAAATCAAAATCGGCGTTGCACTCGAACCACTCGGTTAAACGGGTTGCGTTCCTTTTGTAAAGGAAATAAATAACCGTGTTGCCCGCCGCAAGACCGATAAGGCAAACTAACCCGCCTTCTAAGAAGCCGAACATAAGCCCTGAAATAACTTGAACGGGCTCTGCGGGAACGAAAGTTAAAATAACTTGTAGCATTGATAATATAGCAATAGTTATATTGCCCCTTATGCCAAAGCCTTCGTATTCTTCTATATCGAAATCGCCTTTAACAACACTTAAAACAAGTTTAAAGTTCTCGCCGGAAAATAAAAATACGGCAAGTCCTAAAACTGCAACTGTGAATATTGCTATCGCCAAAATCTTAGATTTTCTGTTTTTAGTTGCTCCCATCGGCGCTCCTTTTAAACTTAAACTAAACTTAATTATACTCCTTATTTAACAATAAGTCAAACGATAACAAATTTTCCCCTTGTTTTGTGCGTTTGCAAAATAAAAAAAAGGATAAATTGATTACCCTTTTTATTATCATTTAAATTTACTATTGAAAGATTTATACACTTCTTTGTTCGTTTTGATAATGGTTTCTTTACTGATTTTTAAAACTCTATCAAAGGTGAACAAGCCGTTGATTTCATCTTCAATATCGGTAAGTTGGGTGTAAACGGTGGCGGAAAGACCGCTTTTTTCTATTTCTCTTATGATTTGGGTTTTATAAAGTTTGGCGTAAGCGTTCTCAAAGTCGCTTGCGTTTTTAAACATTTTGTAGCCGAACTTTTTATCGGTAAATAAATGCTCTATAACGGGCAAACTGTAACCGCCGAACTCAGTAAGGGCTAAAATTCTTTTTTTATCGTTTTTAAGGCGAACTTTTCTAAAATAGATATGGCGACTTAATAAATCACCACCGCCCTTATCCTGCCAACCACTTGCGTGGTCGTAAAGCCTTGAAGAATCGCGCTTTCTTAAAATTTCAGTAACTTCAACCGCGTCAAACTGACCCCACGCTTCATTAAAAGGGGTATAAAGGCAAAGGGAAACGCAGTTGTATAAGGTATCTTGAAGGGCAAACGCTTCTTTATAGTATTGCTCGCGTGATTTAGCGCGCCTACCCATTTTTTTGTAGTTTTTATCGTTTATGTGAAGGTTGATAAAGGGGGCAAGGATTATTCTATGCGCCTTGTATTTCCCACCGCCGTTAATCATATCTTGCCATACTAAAACGCCTAAAATATCGCAGTAATAGTACCAAAGTAACGGCTCTACCTTTATATGCTTTCTAAGCATATTAAAACCAAGGTCTTTAACGGCTTTAATTTCTTTAAACATCGCTTCGTTGGTCTTGGGCGTAAGCATACCCTTTTCGTAATAGCCTTGGTCAAGCAAGCCGTTATGGAAAATGGGCTCGTTGTTTAAAGCGAAAAGTTTATATCCGTTTTTCTCTATCATTGAGAATTTTCTAAGCCCAAAGTAACTTTCAACCCTATCGCTGTTAAAGGTGAGAATTACTCTATATAATTCCGGACAGTCAACCGACCACGGCTTGCACGCCGAAACGTCTAACAAAAGGGAGTTTTCGTTAGACGTTTCGGTTGTAATAACTTCTTCACCATCCATAACGGTAACGGTAAAATCGCCGTAACCAACCTTTTTTGGCGTTACTAAAAGTTTTTTATTGTCAAAATCAACGTCAAACTTAACGGACTCTAAGTAAGAGTTTGGAACGCTCTCTAAAAAAACCGATTGCCAAATACCACTCGTTGCTTTATACCAAATTCCACCGTTTTTATAAACTTGCTTACCCCTACCGTAGATATCGCTACTCGCATCGTCTTTAACTTCTACGGTTAAAAGGTTCTCTTCGCCGTTTAAAAGGGAAGTTATATCGAAAGTGAACGGATTATAACCACCTGCGTTTTCGCCTGCTAAACAGCCGTTTACGAACACTTTGCAAACTTGGTCAACCGCGCCAAAGTTTAATAAAACTTTGCCTACGTTAAAATCACTTGGCAAGGTAAAGGTTTTATTGTATATTAAAGTATCGTTCCCCTTAACTTGTTGCAACACGCCGGACAAATCGCATTCCGGCGAATAAGGAACGTTTATTTTACCGCTTATAACCGCGCCGTTCTCTTTTGCAAGCATAAAATCCCAAAGCCCGTTAAGAGAAAGGTAACTATCGCGCCTAAACTGTGGGCGCGGATATTCCGCAAGCGGAACGGTATTTTGTTTTTCAAAATAAGGTTTTAGTATCATAGATACTATTATATATGCTTTTTAAAGTTTTGTAAAGAACAAAGATTACAAATAAAAACTCTCTCAACGATATTTGAGAGAGTTTTAAAACAAGTTAAAGTTTTATAAACGAGAGTTTTTAGACCTTAGAAGCAAGCAGAACAAGGCTCGCAAAGATTGCAAGATGAGATAGACCTTTTTGGTCATCGAAGTTTGCAATCAAAGCAGTAAACGCAGTTATGCACCGCTTATAAGGGATAAAAATTAGTAATTGTTGTAAATGTCTGACATCTTCTTATCTTGATATACGTTTTCAATGGCTAAGGCGAAGAGTTTAGCTGCGGATAAAACTTCAATTTTATCAATCTTCTTTTCTTCGGGAAGCGCAACGGTATCAAGAACTACGAGCTTAGTGATGTGCGAATTCTTAATTCTATCTATTGCAGGACCGCTAAATACGGCGTGTGAACAGCAAGCGTAAATTTCTTTAGCGCCGTTTTTGTAAAGGGCTTCTGCGCCTTGAACGATAGTACCTGCGGTATCAATCATATCGTCTACCATCAAGCACTTTTTACCTTTGATGTCACCAATGATATTCATTACTTCAAGTTGGTTTGCTTTGGGACGGCGCTTATCGATAATAGCCATTGAGCAACCAAGTTTTGCAGCAACGTTTCTCGCTCTCGTAACAGAACCAACGTCAGGCGATACAACAACGAAATCATCATCAACTTTATCTTGGAAATATCTAAAGAGAAGGGGGCCACCAACTAAGTGGTCAACGGGAATATTGAAGAAACCTTGAATTTGAAGCGCGTGAAGGTCCATCGTCAATACTCTATCAGCGCCTGCGGTTTGAATAAGGTCTGCTACAAGTTTAGCGGTAATCGGGTCTCTCGGTCTTGCTTTTCTATCTTGGCGAGCATATCCAAAATAAGGAATTACCGCCGTGATACGGCCTGCAGATGCACGCTTAACCGCGTCAATCATAACAAGCATTTCCATTAAGTTATCGTTTACGGGTTGGCAAGTAGATTGAATAATAAATACGTCTCTACCTCTAACCGTTTCGCCAAGATGAACATTTATTTCACCGTCACTAAAACGACCAACTTCCGCATTAGCAAGGTCCATTCTGAGTTCTTTTGCAATCGCCTCAGCCAAGTCCCTATTCGAGTTACCAGCAAAGAGTTTAATCTCTGTTCCGTGTGTTATCATAACCCCTCCGTAAAAACATAAAATTTATAGGCAATTTAGCCTATATATATTGTATAAAATAATCGACTTAAAGTCAATCAAAATATATCCTTTTTAAACTTTTCTTTTATCCAAAAAGAACTCTTTTAACAGGTCGCTACACTCTTTTTCTAAGATACCGCCTTCCGCATCGGTAACGTGATTTAACCCACCTTTGAAAAGTAACCTAAAATTGCTAAACACCGCTCCACTCTTTTTCTCAAACGCACCGAAATACACCTTTTTTATCCTTGCGTTCACGATTGCACCGGCACACATAGGACAAGGCTCTAAGGAAACGTACATCTCCGCCCCGTCAAGTCGCCAGTCGCCAAGTTTCTTGCAAGCGTCTTCTATCGCCAAGATTTCGGCGTGGGCGGTTGCCATACCCTTTTGGTTTCTCATATTAAAGGCGGAAGATAGAACTTCGCCGTCCTTTACGATAACCGCGCCGATAGGAACTTCGCCGAGTTCCCCCGCCTTTCTCGCTAAATCGAGCGCCATTTTCATATAGTAAAATTTATCTTTCATTTGTGGTACTTCCCGTCTTCAAGTATTGTGAACGCGCGGTAAATTTGCTCGGCTAACATAACTCTAAATAAAGTGTGCGGAAAAGTCATATCCGAAACGGACAAAAGTTCGTCTGCCTTAGCCTTAACAAAATCCGCTATACCGTACGAACCGCCGATAACGAAGGTTATCTCGCCGTACTTATCTTTGAGCGTTTTAAGGTGCGACGCAAGCGATAAAGAAGAAGTTTTTTTGCCTTCTATTGCTAAAGCAATAACGTAGCCTTTTAACGCTTTTAAAATATCTTCGCCTTCACGCTTTAATATCTCTTGAATTTCGCCTTGGGTAGGCTCGTTCACAATGTTTTTTTCCTTAACTTCGGTAACGGTTATTTTGGCGTAGCGCGAAAGCCTTTTAACGTATTCGTTAAAACCGCTTTCAAAGTAATTTTCTTTAATTTTGCCTACTGCAACGATATTGATTTTTACCATTACGCCACAAGCCCCGCTATCCACATAACTATCGCTACTACTATGCCTATCGCCGAGCCGAGTAAGAACTTTAACCTAAGTTCGCCTTTGTTAACGGTGTTATCTTCAGGCTTGTCCCCTTTAACAACGAGATAAACTATGCCTAAAACGAGCGAAACTAATGCTATCGGCGTTACGATATAAAAAGCAACGCCCGATAACTTTATGCCGAAATAATAATAGTTTAAAATTAGGTATAAGTTGTTTACAAAGTGCATTGCTATACAGTAAAGCAAATTCTTGCTATAAAGTATAACGAGCGCGTAGATACAGCCTACTACAAACTGATACGCCGTTTGCGCCGGCGACATATGGAATATGGAAAACAACACGCCCGAAAGTATTATTGCAAACCCCGTTCCCGTATGTTTAAGACCGTTAAAAACCAAACCCCTAAACAAGATTTCTTCAACTACCGAAGGAATTAAGCAAATAAAGATTATACTCGCCAACACACCGCCGAAAGTTTTTGCAGGAACCGTGGGCGCGGTAATCGTTGCGCCGAACTTTGATAACGCGGTAACGAAAAGGGTGTTAAGTTCCGCCAAGCCGAACATTAAACCAAAGCCGATGAGCGCGGTAGAAATTAGTGAAACTTTGCTTTTTGAGTAGAAATTGATTGACTTTATCGGCGAAACGCCTTTTTTACGGCGCAAAATACCGATTGCAAGCAAAATTGCAATCGGGCCGATAAGATAATTTAATATGATAACGAAGTCCTTTTTTAAAAGTTCTTCCGCATTGCCTAAAAGAGAAAGGGCGATTGAGAATATTATCGTTACAAGCAAAACCGCAACTATTGAAAAAGAGTATAAAACCCCGCCTTCTTCAGCGGAAAGATTAACGAGTTTTGCATTTTTGTTATATCGCGTATCCATATATATATAATAACTCAATCAAACGTATTTTTCAAGTCAATCGTCGCAAAAACCGTCTTCTTTTTCTTCGCAAGTAAGTTCACAGCACGGCGGTGGCTTAATTTCTTCTCTCGGTCGCTTTAAAAATTCAACCAAGATAGCGTCATCGCCGATTTTGATAACGGAATGAAAGGGAATTTCAACGCTTTCGCACGAAAGAAAACCACTCTTTCTTCCGCTTGATATAATCTTTTCTATCTTACCGCTTTTCTTAGCGAAAACTAAATCGGTGGGTTTTCCTAAATTACTGCCGGTTGATATATCTAAAACTTCTTTCTTTTTTAATTCATTAAAACTTATCATAGTAAAATATATGATAAATTTTGCCGTAATATAACAAAAAACCGCTTCTTTCGAAGCGGTTTTTATCTTTTATCTAATATGAAAAATCTTTTTAATTAAAAGGAAAGAGCCTTTTATAATAAAGCCCACCACCAAACACATCGCCGATAAAACGAGCGCGAGTATCAAGGTGGAAATTAAAAAACTTTCAAGGTTACTAACAACGCCTAAGAACACGTCGTAAACGCCAAAAGGTATTAAGCCTATAACGAGATTTACCGCTAAAATTATAATTACCATTAAGGGTATAGCAACGAGCGAGCCTTTAATATCAGCGCCACTTAAATTCATGTGGATAGCAATGCAAAGGCTAACGAACATAAACACCCACCACGGCCAACCGATAGAAATTTCAGCGAACAACGCTTTCATCATACCTGCAAAAAGCCTAAAAGAATAGCCGAGCAAGTTCACGTCTGCAAGGTTGCCGTTAAAGGTTGCAAGGTCGGTAAAGTACGCGCTCATTTCCGCATAGGTTGCAGGAAGGAAAATAAGCATACCCAAATAGATAATTAAAGTGCCTACTGCGATAGGCGCAACGCCTATAAAATAATTACCTATTTGTTGCCAAACGTTTTTCCTATTCCAAGAATGGCTTACGTAACCCAAAACCCCATCGTCATCGTTGATTTGGAAGAACTTAACCTTTTCTACCTTATGCATAAACAATAAGCACATAAGAAGGTGGCTTAATTCGTGAATAGGCGTTCCAAAAAGCCCCGTACCGTAAACAACGAGTTTACTGTAATTGAACATTTTATAAAAAACCCTATTTATAATTGAAATTATAAAACCAACGAGATATACCGCGCCGATAAAAATACCGACTTGCCATAAAACGTTCTTTAAAATATCTACGAACATAATTTATCCTTTGAAAATATCAAGGGCGGAAAATCCGCCCTTGAGAGTTCTTTTAAGCGTTAAGGTTATTGAATTCCTTAGTTACCGTAGTAGAAGAAATAATCTTATTGCCGTTACCTTTTGCTCGAATCGTTACCACAAGGTTTTTCTTTTGAGCGTTGTAGTTGTCGATGTAGTTGTTAAGGTTGATTTGCGGTTGAATAGCGGTAATTGGTTCTTCAAGCGCTACGCCGTTGAACTCAATAACAACTTCGTATTCTACCGCGTTATCAATAGTAGCCCACCTAAGCATACCTTCTGCAGAAAGGACAATGCTTGATTCGTTGGGTACTGCAAGTAAGATAATGTAGTATTGAGTGTTCTTACCGCCTACCGATTGAGAATCAAGATAGTAAGTACCTTCTTCGTCAAACGCGCCACCGAGAGCGTAAACTCTTGCTTCGTGTCTACCAACAACGCTCGGGTTGTGTGAGCAAGAAAGTTCTTTGCTTGTTTGTTCTACACCCGAAATGGTGTAAGAATAACCGCTTGCGTAATCAGATTCTTTAGTGATAGTTGCGATAATTACGCCAGTTTCGCTGTAAGCATCTTCACTATAAGTAAGTTTGAAGTCAGGGGTGGTGAGTTGCTTAGTCTTTTGAACGAACTTGCAAGCGTCAGAATCGATAGTAGTATAACCACCGTCACCGATAGCGATAACTTCGATTGAGTAATCTTTAAGGTCGTCAAACTTAGGCGTATGAGAGTAAGTTTCACCGGTTACGTGAGTGTAAGTTTCTGCAACAACGCCGTCAATATAGATAACGTAACTCGTTGCGGAAATAACGCCGTTCCATACGTACTTACCGTTTTCACGGCGAACTTCTGGGGTTTCAAGTTTGTAAACGGATACTTGGCTACTCTTTTCAGAGTTGATAAATTCAACGCCGTTACCGATTGCCTTTACGCTAAACGTATAAGTCTTACCGCCTGCAAGAGAGGAAATATCCATAGTAGTACCGTTCTTTTCACCATTGTAAGTAGTGCCGTTAGGATAATAAACTTCGTAAGTAGGCGTATACTTGTTAGCGTTCACGTTAGCAGGCGCGTTCCAAATCAATTGATTGTTGTTGAACGCAACGTCACCAAACGTGGGCGCGGCAAGTTTAACGAACTTAGTGGTAAGACCTGCCTTTGAAGACATATAGTAAATGGTTTTATCAGTATTGAAGTAGTTTGCGATACTTTCCATGTGGATAGTAGTGCCTTCAGTAGTGATATATTGATTCATGTTTTGAATATCTTCAGCGGGAATAGTTTGACCAGTGCCGTCAAATACTACAACGTAGCTTTGAGCGTGTAATACGCTATCCCAACCGAGAACGCCTTCGGACGCTTCAGAAGTGTTAATCTTAACGTTTCTAGGTGCTTCAAGGCGAACTACGTTGATTGCGCCTGTATAGTTAGATGCAAGAATTTCTTTGCCGTTACCCTTAGCGCACACTCTAACGTTGAACGAACCTGCTTCTAAAACGGATAAGTCGTAAGAAGTGTTACCGCTACTGAACTTAGCGCCGTCAACGTTAACAGCGTAACCGTTAGCGCCGTTAATTTGACCGTATTCATACATATAACCGTCAATAGTAGGCGTAGAAGGTTGAGCGAGAACTTTAACGCCAAAGTTCAAAGACTTAGAAGTTAAAGAACTTAAAGTTGCGGTGATAAGACCTTGATGTCTTGTAACGCCACCGAGCGCTTGAATGCTAAAGTTATAGCTTTGTTCTTCGATAACGCTATTGTCAACCACGTCAGTTACCACAAATTGAGTGGTTTGTGAAGTTGTAGATGCAACGCTATCTCTATAAAGCTTGTAACCCCTTGCGCCGTTAACTCTTTCAAAGTTTACGGTAAAGCCCTTAGAAACGTCATCAGCAGTACTTACAATGAAGTTGCTTGATGCTTGAACGGGAGCAGCAAGTCTAACGATAGTGATTGCGTCAGAGAACTTAGATTCATAAGTGTTAGCATCGGTAGTAGTAGCCTTTACTTGAACGGTATAGATACCGGGTTCAAGGTATGCGTTTGCATAACCGTCTTGATCGCCGTCGAGTTGACTATCAACAGATTGACCGTTAGGGCTTGTTACTCTTACGGTGTAACCTGCGGCGTTCTTAACAAGGTCCCAGTAAATACTCTTCATTGCTTCGCCTTCGTGTTCAAGAGAATCATTCCATTGTAAAACGGGCGTGGGTAAAATTAAAACGGTTTTAACCGCAGACCAGTCAGAGAAATAGGTTGCGTTATTGCTAATAGGCATAATTTGAATATCGGTGCTTACGTTTGCGGTTAAGTTGTTAAATTCGCAAGTTGTGTAAATTTCCGACCTTTCAATACCGCCGATTTTAAGCTTGTAACCGTCTGCGCCACTAACAGCGCCCCATTTAAGTTTACCTTCAACCACTTCGATTTCAGTAACGGTGGGTAAGTACATGAAACTCTTAACGTCACTTACCTTGCCGTTGAAAGTAGTAACGCCGTCACCGAGCGCTTTAACTTCAACGGTGAAGTTTTGAGAGTTAGAGTTGTATAAGCATTGAGTACCTTCGTTTTCAGAAGCAACAACGATGCCGTTTACCTTAACTTCATACTTAGTTGCGCCGTAAACAGCACCCCAAGAAATAGTAGAAGTTACGTTTGAATAAGAGACTGTATCTTTGTTAACTTGCGCCAAGATAGTGATAGTCTTAGCATCGCTCCATTCAGAGTATACGGAATTGTTACCAGAAACAACGGGTCTTACTTGAACGCTGTGAGTACCAGGTTGAATGCCGTCGTATTCAGTGCCGATAACTTCGGTGGGAACTTCAGTACCATCAATTCTTACCCTATATGCGGTAGCGCCGTCGATAACGTTCCAAGTAAGTTTGCCTTCTTGGTCGATACGAACTTCGCTGATTTTACCGATAGAAGTAAAGTTTTGAGTAGCAACGCCTTCGCTAGCAACCTTTTCAGACTTGTTAGTAGCGGTAATAGTTACCGTAAAGTCTGCGCCGTTTGCCTTGAAATAGTAACTGTTAGTATTGATGGTGAAGGAATCGCCACCGTTAATACTAATCTTGTACTGGTCAGCGTTTTCTACTGAGTTCCAAGTGATTGTAGTGCCGTCGTACCTGATGTTAGTAGGCGCATCAAGTTCAAGACCTTTACAACCAGTTAAACCCATCATTAGCGTCAATCCAAGAATTGTCGCTAATACTGTAAGTAAAAGTTTTCTCATAGTTTTTCTCCTATTATATATTGAGCAAGTGTTACCCTGCATATATTTTAGTTAGATTTTTCACCTATAGTGAAATTATTAGTTTTTAAAACTAAGCTTTCTTGGGTTGGTTCCGCGCCGTTAATCTTACAATCATAAGTGTAGAAGCTAATAGACGAGGAACCGTTATCGGTAGTAACGCTACCCATAAATACGCCTGTGTCGAATTCGCCTGTAACGTTACCCGTGTTATGAATTTCGTTCATACTGATAAGAACTGAACCGTTGTTGCCGCTACCCCAAGTAGTAGTATAAATTTCACCTACGATAGAGCCTACGGTTGTGTGACCGGTAACGCTACCGCTGTTAGTTATATTCGTGAACAAAGTGGTGTTAACGGCGCTGTTATAAGCTTGGTCCCAACCTTCGTAGAATCTACCGATAATACCGCCCGTATAGTCCTCACCGCGCACTTCACCGCTGTTTACAAGATTGCTTACCGTACGAGCGCCCGTCGTAGAAACGTTACCAACTAAACCGCCAACGAAACTTGATTCTTCAGCAGTAATATCGCCAGAGTTTGAACTGTTTTGAATTTCTAAAGTAAGACCGCCGGCAATACCACCAACGTAAGAACCGCCCTTAGTGTAAGTAATATTTATCTCGTTGTTACAGCCTGAAACGAAATATCCAAGGCCAACGTAACCGCCAACGTAACCGTAATGAGCAGTTCCGTCAAGTAAATAGTTAGTTGCGTTAACTGAAGATTTTTCGTTAGAACAGTCAATCATTCTAATATTTTGAAGTCTACCTGCCAAACCGCCGATATACGCTTCCGCAGTAATAACCGCCGTGCTTGAACAGCATTCAAACCTAGAAGAACCGTTATCAGAGTACGCATGACCGATTACGCCACCAACGTAATACTTGCCAGTAACGTTACCTGTGTTTTTTAACTCGTTCATATTAACTAAAACTGAACCGTTTGAACCGCTACCCCAAGTTTCTGCGTGAAGTTCGCCGATAACGCCTGCAACGTATTCAACGCCGATAACTTCACCGCTGTTTGTTGAAGATAAAACGTTTAAAGTACGAGTTGCGTTGTCATACCCTTGATCAAAACCGTCGTAAACTCTACCTATAATACCGCCTACTCTGTTTTTACCTTGAACTTTACCGCTGTTAGAAAGCTCTCTAAGTTCGTAACCGCCACTGCAAGCCAAGTCACCAACTAAACCGCCAACGTAAGATGAGTTAATTGCGGTAATATTTGCAGTATTTGAACAATCTTGAATGATATTTAAAAGTCTACCTGCGATACCGCCTACGTAAATACCGTTTTTCGTATAGGTAATTTCAACGGCGTTATTACAGCCGGAAACGGAATATCCGTAACCAACGTAACCGCCAACGTAACCGTAATAGGTCGTTCCGTCAAGAACGTAACCGGTTGCCGTTACGGTTGAACCTTCGTTAGAAGAATCAAGAAGTTTAACGTTTTCAAGTCTACCTGCCAAACCGCCTACGTACGCTTCCGCAGTAATATTTGCCTTACTTGAACTGCTGGTTATTGAAGAAGCACCGTCATCTGAATACGCTTTACCCAATAAACCGCCAACGTAATTTACACCGGTAACGTTACCCGTGTTTTTAAGTACGTTTGCATTGATGATAACTGAACCGTTCGAACCGCTACCCCAAGTGCTTGCGCTTACGTTACCCATAATACCACCTACGTGGTTATTACCAATAACTTCACCGCTGTTTGTTAAAGTTAAAAGCCTTACGGTGTGAGCTGCGTTGTTATACCCTTGATCAAACCCGTCGTAAAGTTCGCCGATAATACCGCCTACTATGTTACTACCTTGAACTTTACCGGTATTAGTAAGCACGGCAACTTCGTATCCGCCGGCGCAACTAAGTTGACCTACCAAGCCACCAACGTAACTTGAATTTTTAGCAATTATATCGCCGTTGTTTACGCACGCTTTTATCGGGTTTGTAAGTCTACCTGCAATACCGCCTACGAATTGACCTTTTTGCGTGTAAGTAATATCAACGTCGTTAACTAAGTTTTCAGCGTAGTAACCGTTACCAACGTAACCGCCAACGTAACCGTAATAAGTAGTTCCATCAAGAACGTAACCTGTTGCAGTTACGGTTGAACCTTCGTTAGAACAATCAACTATTTTAATATAGTCGAGTTGACCTGCAAGACCGCCTACGTACGCTTCCGCCTCCACGTCTGCCTCGCAGATTGAATTATTGATTGAAGATGAACCGTTATCCGAGTAAGCGTAACCGAAAAGACCGCCTACGTAATTCTTACCAGTGATATCTCCCGTGTTTTTAACGTTAGTTACGGTTAAGATAACGCCACCGTTATTACCGCTACCGTCGGTATAAGTAGTCATATAACCCATAATACCGCCAACGTATTTTTCGCCAGTTACAACGCCGTAGTTTTCAACGTTAGAAATTTTAAGGTTGTGAACGGCGTTATTGTAGCCTTGCGACCAAACGTCTTTAAAGTAACCGTAAATACCGCCAACTCTTTCCTTGCCGTTAACTTCGCCATAGTTAGCCATCTTAGCCATTATGGTAAGAGCGCCTGACTTAGAGAAGTGACCAACGATACCTGCCGTTGCATATTCACCGGTTATAGTACCATAGTTATAAACTTCTTCATAGCCGATGGCAGTTGCAAAGCCGATAATACCGCCCGCATATTTCTTCATAGAAATTGCGCCGTAGTTTTCTGCTCCGCTAATAGTACCGCCTGCAAGTTGACCAGCAATACCGCCTGCTGAAATATGTTCTTCATAAGAGTTAGAAGACACGTTTGCGCGGTTGATACAATCTTTAATCGTTCCCGTAGAATAACCTACTAAACCACCTATTCTACAGAAGTCACCTTTTACGCTACCCGTTACGATAACGTTTTCTAACGTGCCCGTAAGTTCAGCGCACACACCGCCAACGTATACTGAATTGTACGAAGTGCTTGTGATATTTACGCCGAACGTAATATTTTTAATAGTTCCCGTTACTTTACTGAAAATACCAAGGTTTCCAGTAGAAGTAGTGAGTTCAAAGTTAATGATTGAAAGCCCGCTACCGTTGAACGTGCCTTTAAATTCAAACGGAACCCAAGTGCCTTGATAATCACTCATATCAATATCGGCAACTAAAACGTAATCGCCAGTCGGGTTCTTAGCCATATCGGCAAAGGTTTGGCTATCGTAAACGAAAATGCTATTCGGGTCTTCAACAACTAAGTACGCTACGAGCATTACGTTAGACGTTTTATCCCAAACGTTATTACCAACGCCGTTTCCGTCAGTTATAACTTTATCGTTAAATTTCCAACCGATAAATCTATAACCAGGCTTGCTTGCAACCGGTAATACGTAATTTTCGCCGTAAGTTACCTGAACTGAAGTTTCATCACAACTTACACCGTCGCCAACGATTAAATTTACCGTATAAACGTTTGCGCTATACTTTGCGTCAATATAAAAGTAAGACGCGCCCATCGTAAACTCGTAAGTATCGCTACCTTCTAATAAATTGCCGTTAAAATACCAACCATCCAAAGTGTAGCCTGGGTTAACCGTTGCTTTAAGGGTTACGGTTTCGCCTTCTAAATAATAATCGTTTACCTTAACTTCGCCTGCCTTTGACAAGTTAACGTTAACGTTAACGTAAAGTTTTTGTTTGTATTTTGCAAATAAAGTAATTTCCTTTTCTTCAAACGCGCACGGAGCAACGCTATTGCCGTCAGCATCTGCAATCATGTTAGCATTAGCGCCAACACCGTCAAACCAACCCAAGAACACGAATTCAGGAGTGGTTGGGATAGGCAAGGTATAATCTTCGCCGTATCTAACGGTTTTAGAAGTGGGAACTACTGAACCTTCGGTTGTTGTTAAGTAAATCTTTTTCTCTTCGCCTTGGTATTTAGCGTATAAATGCTCGATACCATAAGTGCCTGCTTCAAACTTTTCGTAAGACTCGCCCGTAAACTCGGGATTTACATACCAGCCTACGAAAGAGTAATTCTTTTTAGTGGGAACTGCAAAAACAACCTCGTCTTCAATCGTATAATCGTAAGACGACGCGTCACACTCACCGCCGTTTGCGTGAAGGATAACGGTATAAGTTATCATATCCCATCTTGCATAGAACTTAGTGTAACCGGTTGAGTATAAAACGCTTTCAACAGGGTAACCCGTTAAGAGTTTGTTAGTAAACCAACCCATAAATTGATAGCCGTTTTTACCAGTAAGTTCCTCAAGAACTAACGGCTCGGTATCGTATACTCTCTCTTCGGTAGGTTCTTCGGTAATACCGTCGTAGAACTCTAAAACCTTGTAGCGTTTCCACCAAGCGTAAAGGCGGATATCGGAAGTAATCGCGCTACCGTCATACTCAACGTATTGATTATCGTATAACGACCAACCGATAAGTTCCTTAGAACCATCGTCAATCGGCGCGAAAGTTTCTTCGGGGATAGTTTCACCGTTAACAACGTCTATCGTTTCTTCACGATAAGTGCCGTCGTTGTAAACGAGAGTTACGGTGTGCTTTTGAATTTCGTATCTTGCTTCAAGCACAACTTCTTTTCCGCCACCTTGAGCGTTCGTAATAGTATAAACACTATCGGTGAACATATATTTATCTTGCTCTACTAAACTGCCGTTCGAAATTTGAACGCCGTTGCAGAACCAACCGATAAAATCGTAACCCGTGCGCGTTGCGGTGGGGAGTATGCCAACGTTAGTATTGTAAATAACGTTTCTCGTTTCTTCGGTGGTAGTACCTTCACCCGCATCAAACCTAAACTTGTAAGTTGCCGGTGCCCAATGCATCCACAACGTCATATCCCTATCGAAAACGATAATGCTTTCGCCGTATTTATTGAAAATTTGATTGCCTGCGCCGTTGGGTGCATCGTACATACCTAAGAACTCAAAGTGAGTGCGCTTAGGAAGAACGCCGAACGAGAAAGTTTCGCCCTTATCAACGTACATAGTCATAGGCGCAGCGCCTTCGTATCTATAATAAGTGATGGTAACTTCGCTTGAACCACCGTCATCGTCGCCACCACAAGCGGTAAGTACGCCACAGAACAACGAGCATACGAGCATTACCGCTATTATAATCAATAGTTTAAATTTCTTCACTACCGCCATCTCCTTCATTTTCATTACCTGGTTCGGGTTGTACCGGCGCTTCTTCATAGAGCGCGTATAAGTGGATATCTTTATCTATCGTGATAAGCGAATATCCGCTTGCCGTAACGTACATATCCCCGCCTAATTGAGTTTTGAATAAGCCCTTGAACACCCAACCGTCTTTTTGAACTTTGGACGGAAGAGTTATGCTACCCGGGTTTTCAACTTCGAATAAGTCGTAGCCCCAACCGGCGATGCCGTTGATAGTCCAGTTAAGGTCTTCACGAATATAGTAAACGTCAAAATCGTCCGCTTCGTCAGCGTTCGCGTTGTTCCAATGGATGGTAACTTTGTGAGTGTACTTTCCCGCTTGTTCTTCTATATAATCGTCAGTCATAGAACCGAACTTGCCATCGCCCCACGTACCGCCGATAAAAAAGCC
>JAGCLN010000301.1 GCA_017646945.1 Clostridia bacterium
ATATAATTAAGTTTTTCTTCAATTCCGTCAAAATCGCCTTCTTTAACAACAAAGCCACTTTGACTATCTACAAGTTCAGGGCTTCCGCACGCATCAAACGTGATAACGGGAGTTCCTGAACATATACTTTCCATATTAACGGTAGGCAAAGTGTCCGCGTGAGTTAAATTTACAAAAACATCACTCGCCGAATAAATATCTGCTAAGTAATTTTTATCTTTAATGAATCCTTCCGCTATAACGTTATCGAACTTATTGAAAAATTCTTCATTATGCTTTTTTACGCCGATAATAACGAATTTAACGTCTTTATGCGAATTTATTAAAAGTTCAACTTGCGAGCGGTTTTTCTCGTCATACCACTTGTCCGCCAAGCCAAGAACTACAAACTCATCGCCTATTCGTTTACTTTTTCTATATTCGCTATCGTGCGGTTTGAATATAGAAATATCAACACCGTTGTGAATCACCGTAATTTCTTTCGGCTTAATCTTTGATTTTTTTGTTTCTTCCGCAATCCATTTGCTACAACCAACGATTGTTAAATCCTGTATTGCGTTAAGTTTTGTTATCTTATCGTTTAAAACCTTTTCGGTTACGTCAAAGAAATAACTCTTTACTTCTTTTTTAAGTTTAGGGCAATTACCGCATCTATCTTGCCACTTATCGCAACCATCGTTCACGTAATGAGTGCATTTTCCGGTAAAATACCAGCAATCGTGCAAAGTTATTACCGTTTTAATCTTATTTTTTGCTAAATAATCAAGTAATAAATTTAAGTTTATATAGTTACTGTGAAGATTATGAAGATGAACAACGTCAGGCTTAATCTTATCAAGCCACTTTAAAAACTTTTTAGTAGTGCGCTTACTTGCATAGGCTTGCTTACCAAAAATTCTGGTATATAACGCGTGCCACTTCCAGTCAAGTATATTGCCTATTTTATAGCCGTTTTCAACTTCGCAATTCGCCGATTGATATGCAAAATAAGGAATATTCCCACTTTCTCTCAAAGTGTTTCCTATATCTCTAACAATCGTGCCCGTACTACCTATTCCGTACGTTGCGTTTATTTGTAACACCTTCATCGTTTTTATCCTTCAAAACTTTTTCAATCATTTCTATAAAATCATTCTTGATTTTGTTCTCATTGTGATTTTTAGTTCCGCATAAAACCGCATTTTCCGAATATCTACTCAAAATGCTTTTATCCTTTAATTTGGATAATTGCTCCAACAACTCTTCTTCTGCGTTTACGACCAACGCCGTGTCATTATCTTTTAAATATTGAATAGGTGCAAGATCGTTATGCCCAACGGCAAAAATACACTTACCTGCAGAAAAATAATCCGTTATCTTTGTTGAAAAAGACAATCTCGCAAGATTATTTGACTTATCCATACTTTCTAAAAACAAGAGTACGTCCGCCGTTTTTTGTACTTCTATAGCTTCCGCTTGTGTAATAGCGGAATGTACTTTACAATATCCGTTTTCGATAACCGCTTTATCTTCCTGAGAAATTGAAGTTTGAGTGTAAACGTCAAGCGTTAACCATTTTTCAGTTTGATTCAAACTCGCAATCGCCTTTGAAATTTGAATTAAAGCCTTATCCCTACCTATTAGCAAATTTCCCGTATACACCATATTTAGGGGATATTCCACGTTCGAATAGTTATGCAAGTTTGGTATTGAGTTTAAGGGCTTAGTTAAAACTACTGAATCAACGCCGAAAAAAGCATCAACTTCCATTTTAGTTTTTGGAGTAATTTCAAAAAAACCATCCGTTCTGCTTGAGAGTTTTTTTAAAGATATCCTTTGAAAAAACCTATATATGTTATGCCCTATTTTTTTGGACTGCTTATAAGAAAAATTATCATCCCAGACATATCCGATTGCCTTTGCGCCACTTCTTTTTATAGCGTATTTAACAATGCGATTCATGTGGATATAGCCATCCATACTGTGCAGAATTATATCCGGCTTAAACTCATCAATAAAATCATTTAATTCCCTGGTCTTCCATTTGCCAAATTTCCAAAGAAGTTCTCTTATGAGCAACATAGAATAACGGCGTTTGCGTTTCATTTTGTCATAGCGATTTTTATGCGCTATATAATCATCCGTAGCCGTATCTTCTTCCAAAAATTTAGGAATAACAACTTTACCAGTTTTTATTTTTCGATTAAAAATACTCTTTATAACTCTATTTTCAGATATACAAAAATATTTCGAACAGATGTTACTATCAGGGATTTCTTCTCTTAAATAGACGTTTGCAAGTTTAGAGCTATCATAACCGTTAACCAAAGACGCCCACGTATTTGCGCCAACCTTACTATTCCAAGAAGTCATAGTAAATATTAGTATTTTAGGCGCTTTGTTCTCTTCTTGCATCATCACAAATTTTCCTTATACCACTCGATTGCTTCGTTAAGACCACGTTTGAAATCATATTCGGGGTCATAACCAAGTAATTCTTTTGCCAAACTTATATCAGCATTGCTATGCTTAATATCTCCCTTTCTGTCAGGGCCAAAATTAGGCTCTATATCAACGTTTAACGCAGTTTTAAGAGTTTGGTAAATATCTATCAAAAATTCTCTACCACCATAAGCAATATTAAATGCCCTACCAGCAGATTCACTCGGCGATGCGCACGCCTTTAAGTTTGCCTCGATAACGTTTTCAATATAAGTAAAATCTCTACTCTGCTTTCCGTCACCGTTAATTGTTGGCTGTTCTCCCTTTAAAAGCATTTTTATAAACTTGGGAATTACTGCAGCGTACGCACCATCAGGATTTTGTCTTCTACCAAAAACGTTAAAATAACGAAGCCCGTAAGTATCTAATCCGTAAAGTTTAGTGTATAGCTTAGCCCACTCTTCATCACAACGTTTGGTAAGTGCGTATGGAGAAAGTAAATTACCTTCTCTACCTTCTCTTTTAGGAAGATTAGGTTCATCGCCATACA
>JAGCLN010000302.1 GCA_017646945.1 Clostridia bacterium
AAGTTTATTATTGAAGAAACGGAATATTCCTTTTCAAATAACTCAATGTTCTTAGTAGCGCCCGGCAAATTCCACGTTTTGAGCGAACCGCCAAAATCTAATTATGATAGAATTATTATTTATTTTGACTTAGAGTTATTACCTAATAATCTACCTAACGACTTAACTTTTCACACGGTTACTAGCGAGCAAGTTAAAGATTTGTTTTTAAAGTTTGATAACTACTCAAAAACTTTTGATTACGACACTTTGAAAATTCTATTTCAAGGCTTTTTGAACGAAGTTTTATTGACTGCCCGTTCATACAGTAACGAAAGTAAAAACTTACCGCCTTTAATTCAAAACGCAATCGCGTTTATAGACCAAAACGCAGATACTAAACTCACGCTTGATATAATCGCCGATAATTTATACATTTCTAAAACGGGGTTAAGCCACGCCTTTTCAAAGGTGATGAACCTTGGGGTTATGAACTACGTTCAACTTAAAAAAATGTACCGCGCGAGAACGCTTATTAAAAAGGGCTATACCGCAACTAAAACGGCGGAAATGCTCGGATATGAAAGTTACCCCACCTTTATTAGAAACTATAAAAAAGTTTTTTCAATCAATCCGTCTAACGAGAAAAAATAGCACAAAAAAACAAGGCAACCGCCTTGTTTTTTTATTTTTATAATTAAAATTATAAATGTTTAATAAGCATTGAGGAAAGTTCTTGCTTTGAAGTAAGACCAACAACCTTTTCAACAACTTGACCTGCCTTAAAGATATAAAGCGCAGGAATACTGTTAATGCCGTAGCTTATAGCAAGTTTTTCACTCTTATCAACGTTTACTTTTGCAACGGTAATCTTATCGCCAAGTTCAACGCTAAGTTCTTCTAAAATAGGCGCTTGCATTCTACAAGGCGCACACCAGTCTGCATAGAAATCAACTAAAACAGGCTTTGCGCTATTTAACACTACGTCTTTAAAATCAATATCACTTACAACAATAATTTTTTCGTTCATAATTATCCTCCGTATATATTTTTAACCTTTTTTTATTCGTTATGCTTTAAAATAGTTTAAAACCTCACAAATCTCTACTAAAGTTTCGCTACCATCCGCCATTTTCTTAACTTTACACTCACCGCTTTCAATTTCGTTATCACCAAGCGCTATAACGTGTTCTGCGCCGATTTTATCAGCATACTTGAACTGAGACTTGAAACTTCTGCCTATGTGGTCAGTTTCGGCGCTTATGCCGTTAGACCTTAACTTGTAGCAAAGCTCAAAAGCCTTAGCGTTTGCCTTTTCGCCCATTGACGCGATAAACACTTTAACGCTTTCGTCGTTGGGAATCTCAATGCCTTCTGCTTCCATAAGCATTAAAACTCTTTCAAGCCCCATACCAAAGCCTATGCCCGGTACTGAACTACCGCCGATTTGTTCAACTAAGTTATCGTATCTACCACCACCGCATACAGTACCTTGCGAACCGAGTGAAGTGGTTACAAATTCAAATACCGTCTTGGTGTAATAGTCAAGACCACGAACGATTCTCGGGTTTACCGTGTATGAAAGACCAACGGTATCAAGCCTTGATTTAAGCCCGTCGAAATGTTCTTGACACTCACTACAAAGATAATCGGTAATCTTAGGCGCGTTTTCGTTTATCTTCTTGCAATTTTCTTCCTTGCAGTCGATAATTCTTAAAGGATTCTTTTCGTATCTATCACGGCAAGTAGGACACATACTATCAAGCTTGTCCTTATAAAACTCTCTAAGCGCTAAGTTATACGCCTTTCTGCACTCTTTACAGCCCATACTATTGATATTAAGCGCAACTTTAAGTCCAAGCCTTGTAAGAACGGTATAAGCGGTTAAAATTACTTCCGCATCAATATCAGGTCCTTTTGCGCCGTAGAATTCAATACCAAATTGATGGTGTTCGCGAAGTCTACCCGCTTGCGGACGCTCGTAACGGAATACCGGAGTAATGTAATACATTTTAAGTGGCATAGCCATACTTATAAGTCCGTTTTCAATAAACGCACGAGCAACGCCTGCGGTTCCTTCAGGCTTTAAGGTAATGCTTCTTTTACCTTTATCTTCAAAGGTGTACATTTCCTTATTAACGATATCGGTAGTATCGCCAACGCCACGCAAGAAAAGTTCAGTATGCTCGAAAGTTGGAGTTCTTATTTCTTTAATACCAAAGATTTTAGATACTTCGCGCACGGTATTTTCTACGTAGTGCCACTTGTAACTGTCTTGGGGTAATACGTCTTTAGTTCCTTTGGGTATATTAACCATAACTTCTCCTTAAAGAATATATTTTTTAAGATTGCGGTTGTTTTCTTCAGTAGCAAAATGTTCTTTAACGTACTTTCTATCAACAACCACGGTAGTAAGCGGAATATTAGCGCCTGCATTAAACGAAATATCTTCTAAAAGATTTTCCATAACGGTATGAAGTCTTCTCGCGCCGATATCTTCGCTACTTGCATTCATTTCAGCGGCGATAAAAGCAATTTCTTCAATCGCATCCTGAGTGAATTTAAGGTCGATATTATCAACTAAAAGTAAAGTTTTATATTGAAGGGTTATCGCGTTTTGTGGCATCGTTAAAATGTTTACGAAATCTTCTTTCGTTAAACTTTTAAGTTCCACCTTGATAGGAAATCTACCTTGAAGTTCAGGGATTAAATCTTGAACTTTTGCAATATGGAAAGCACCTGCCGCGATAAAGAGAATATAATCGGTTTTTACGGGGCCGTATTTAGTCATTACGGTTGAACCTTCAACGATAGGTAAAATATCGCGTTGAACACCTTCTCTCGACACGTCAACCCCACCTTGCTTAGACCTTGCGGCAATCTTATCGATTTCATCAATGAAAATAATGCCTTCTTGTTCGGCGCGCCTTACCGCTTCGCTATTTACCGCGTCTGCATCGATAAGTTTATCGCTTTCTTCATTGATAACGTATTGCATCGCTTCTTTTACGGTAATCTTTCTCTTTTTAGTGCGCTTTGGCATAAGGTCACCAAAAATTGAGCCTAAATTGATTTCCGCACCGCCACCCGCTAAGATTTCCATATTCTTAGGCGCGTCTTCAACGGTCATTTCAATATGAACATCGTTATATCTACCTTCGCGTAAGTCGTTTAATATCTCTTGGCGGAAAAGTTCATCAGGCTTTTCACCCTTTTCACTCTTTTTAAGGTCATATAAAATATCCACAACCTTTCTTTCAGCAGTAGCCGTTGCCTTAGAAGATACAATTTTCATTTGCTCTTCTTTTACAAGCCTTACGCTACACTCAACCAAATCTCTTATCATTGACTCAACGTCTCTACCTACGTAACCTACTTCGGTATACTTAGTTGCTTCAACTTTAATAAAGGGCGCGCCAACGAGTTTTGCAAGCCTTCTTGCAATTTCGGTTTTACCTACGCCTGTAGGACCTTTCATTATAATATTTTTAGGCGTGATTTCATCTTTTATTTCAGGTGAAAGTTTGCTTCTTCTATATCTGTTGCGAAGAGCGATTGCAACCGCCTTTTTTGCTTCCGATTGTCCTATAACGTATTTATCAAGTTCAAGAACAATCTCTCTCGGTGTTAAATTCATAACTTTCTCCTTATATTTTTTCAACGATAATGTTATCGTTTGTAAATACGCAAATCTTACTTGCTATTTTAAGGGCCTTTTCAGCGATTACTTCAGCGGGATAATCAGTTTCTTCAATCAAAGCTTTACCTGCCGCCAAAGCGTAATTACCACCGCTACCGAT
>JAGCLN010000303.1 GCA_017646945.1 Clostridia bacterium
CCTGCCGGTCCTACGGGTGCAACAGGCGCAACGGGTCCGCAAGGTCCTATCGGCCCTGCCGGTCCACAAGGCTCGGCTGACTCTATCTTTGCTAGTAGTGGCGCTTCTACGATAGAAGCAGGCGTTACCGCGCCTTTAACCTTGACTACCGCTACCCCTGATAGTTCAATGAGCGTTTCGGCAAACGCGGTAACTTTAACGGAAGATGGATATTATCTCGTTTCCTTCTTCTTAACGGGCAATAACGCAAGTAGTTACTCTCTTGAAAATAACGGAACTACCGTTGCCACCCTATCCGATACGAGCGCAGGTACGGATACCACCACTCAATCGCAAACCGTTTTGATTAACGCAAGCGCGGGCGATACGCTCACCCTCGTTAATACGGGCACAGATTCTATCGCCGTTACAAGTACAGGTATTACCGTTTTGAAAGTAGCATAGTTTAAACTTTGTTTAAACGGAAAGCCACGGATTACTCCGTGGCTTTTTTCTTACTTTAAGAATATTTCGATAACGGGTGTGATTTT
Source organism: Clostridia bacterium (assembly GCA_017646945.1). Taxonomy (GTDB): domain Bacteria; phylum Bacillota; class Clostridia; order Christensenellales; family Borkfalkiaceae; genus HGM11412. The sequence continues at coordinate 531 of JAGCLN010000303.1, forward strand.
TTGCGGTTGAACAACGGGAAGAACGAATTTAACGTAACCGTCTTTTTCCGTAAATAAAATTTCACTACCGTCGTGAAGGAATTGGCAGTAATCAACTTTGCCAGCCAAGTTTTCAAACACTAACGATTTGAACGGATAGTCTACCATATGGATATACAATCTCTTTCCGTCTTCCGATTGAGTAAGGTATGTGCCTTCGGTCGCGGTGAACTCGGGTTCAGCCATAGTACAACCGTAGATTGAACGAGAGTTGTACTTCATCCAGTCGGCGTAAACTTGCAACGCTTCGTCTGCCCTGTGGTCGAATAATCCCCTTGAAGTCGGGCCTACGTTCATTAAAAGGTTACCGCCGTACGCTACCATTTTAACTAAGGTGTCGATAAGCATTTTGGGTGACTTCCAAGTCATTTCATCGCGGAAATAACCCCAAGAACCAGAGAAGGTATGGCAAACTTCCCAAGTTAAATATTCGCCCGTTTCTTTGTGGGTTGGCCACTTCATAGTAGCGGATTGTTCGGGCGTTACGGTATCGCCTTCAATATCTAAGCGGTTGTTGATAACGATATCGGGTTGTAACGACCTAATAAGCGCCATGAGTTTTTCAGATTCCCAGTCTTCCTTAGTCTTGCCACCGTCAGATTGCATCCACGGTTTTTTGTTGGGGTCAGGCGGGGGATTACCCTTGTCGAACGCGAGCATCTCAACGGCGTTAATTCTATCTGCGGGATAGGTAAAGTCAAACCACAAAACGTCAATCTTACCGTAATTCGTTAAAAGTTCAGTTACTTGATTGCGCATATATTCGGCGTACTTTTTAATATCTCTACCCTTATCCATTTCTTCACCGTCGTCACGGCGGGGGTGAATGGTATCAATAGTGAAATCGGGGTGATGCCAGTCGATAAGCGAATAGTAAAAACCTATCTTAATGCCTTCTGCACGGAAAGCGTCAACGTATTCTCTAACGATATCTTTACCGTAAGGGGTGTTCGTTACCTTGTAGTCGGTAAACTTACTATCGAATAAGCAAAAACCTTCGTGGTGCTTGGTGGTAAGCACGGCGTACTTCATACCTGCCGCCTTAGCCTTTCTTGCCCATTCTTTGCAATCGATAATATCGGGGTTAAAGTGCTTAAAGTATTGGTCGTACTTTGCTTCAGGTATCCTTTCCATTGACTTTATCCACTCGTGGCGAGCAGGTAAAGAATATAAGCCAAAGTGAATAAACATACCAAATCTATCGTGAACTAACCACTCGGTATCACCAACGGTTTTTCTTCTCTTATAAGAACTCATAAAAATCTCCTTTAATCTTTATCTAAGATTAAGTATAACACAGTTTTTATTAAAATCAATAAAAAACGCGGAAAATTTTCCGCGTTTATTTAAAATAATTGAAGTGCGTCTACCAAAATAGAAAAACCTAAAAGCAACACTAATCCAACGCCGTGAATAACGCCTTCTACCTTGCGGTTTAAAGGCTTTTTCCTTATCCACTCGATAACGCAAAATACTACTCTGCTACCGTCAAGCGCGGGAATAGGCAACAGGTTAAACACCGCTAAGTTTACGCCGATAAACCCCGCCATTTCTAAAAAGTAATTGAATCCGCCAACCTTTATGGCGTTTGCAGTTACTTTAATGGTGGTTACCGTGCCACCCATCGCGCGAATAGACAATTTGACCGTCAATAATTCGCCAAGCGTTCTAAAAATTGTTCCGCCGATAGAAATTGAATATTGTATACCCCTTTCTATCGTTTCAAAGAACCCGAATTTAACGTTTTGAGTGTCGTATTTAAGGTAGGTGGAAGTTTCGTTCATACCTAAATACGCCAAGATTTCTTCACTCGTTTTCGCCGATAAATCTTCCGTTACCACAACTGATTTTTCTTGCCTATCATCGCCACCTGCCGAATAGTAAAAGGCAAGCGTTTCGCCAACGGATATTTTTTTTGCGTAAGATATAAAATCTTCTAAATCAAATATGCGAGAACAGTTTTCATAAGAGTCGCTATCTTTTACTCGTAAAAGATAATTGCCGTCAAGTTCCCCACCGCTAACCTTTTGAATAGTAGCCACGCCGAGCGCGGTAAAAGCGGAAAACGGGTCGGCTAAACTTTCAATGTCAACGGCGTTGCGAAGGCGAACTTTTCTCTCAACGATATCGCCTTTTGCATCTTTTACTTTAACGGTTATTATATCGCCTTTATTCTTGCCGTCAATCGCGGTTGCAATATCGGTTGATAAAAATACGTTCTTGCCGTCAATTTCCAAAATGGTATCGTCGTTTACAAGACAATAGCCAACGTATTCGGCGTTAGTTGTAGGAACAACGTCATAAGTTTGAACGGAAAGTTGACCGTAAATGCCCACGGATAGTATTAAAATGATAACGCCGAGAACCATATTCATAGTTGCGCCTGCAACTAAAACGATAATTCTTTTCCACGGTTCTTTATTGTTGAAAGCGCCGAGCGAAGAACTTTCTTCATCTTCACCTTCAAAAGCGCAAAAACCGCCTAACGGCAAAGCCCTAATAGAGAAAACTTCTTCCGTTTTCTTGCTCGTCTTTTTAAAGATTGCAGGGCCCATACCGATTGCAAACTCGTTGATTTTGAACTTGAAAATCTTGCCCGCTAAGTAGTGGCCGAGTTCGTGAATAGTTATCATTATAAGTAGCATAAATAGGGCGAGTAAAATTGACCATATGGTACTTAATACGCCTGATGCTAACAAATTCGTCATGCCTTGCTCCTTGATAGATAAATTTCATCAACGATAACGCGAGCCATTTTATCGGTATATTCTAAGTTTTCAAAGGATAGAGAAAGTTTTTCCGTCTTTTCTAAAACCTTTTCTAAATACAAGGGGATTTCGGTATACTTGATTTTTCCGTTTAAGAATAAATCAACCACCCTTTCATCCGCCGCACTAACCGCGCAAGGGAAGTTTTTGCCGAGTTCGATTGCTTTATCTACTGTGAAAAACGCGGGATAGCGTTCCTTATCAACTTCTTTGAAGTTGAGAGTTCTGCCGAACAAGTTGAGTTCGTGATTTTCTATATATAATCTTTCGGGATATGTGAGCGCAAGTTGAATAGGAAGTTCCATTGACGGTATTCCCATTTGCGCCATAATTGCCCCGTCACTAAACTCTACGAGCGAATGAACGATGCTTTCGGGGTGAATAACCACTTCTATATCCGAACGCTTTGCGTTAAATAGCCACATCGCTTCGATAACTTCAAAGCCCTTGTTTACCATTGTAGCGCAGTCTACCGTTATCTTTTTGCCCATATTCCAGTTAGGGTGCATAAGCGCGTCGCTCGCCGTAACGGAAGAAAGGTTTTCTACGGGAATATTTCTAAGCGCACCGCCCGATGCGGTTATTAAAAGTTTTTTATACTCTCTATTTGTATCAAAATTAAGCGCTTGCCAAATTGCAGAGTGTTCACTATCAACGGGGATAATGGAAACGCCCGCTTTTTTTGCCATAGGCATAATTAAACCGCCACCCGCTACCAACGTTTCTTTGTTTGCAAGGGCAACGTTCTTTTTAAGTTCGATTGCTTGTTTTACCGCCTTTAAGCCGGCGTAACCCATAACCGCGTCAAAAACGATATCGCACTCGCCAGTTACCGCGTGCAAAAGAGCGTTCTCGCCATAGTAAAATTCCGTGCCTAACGGAATTTCGGTTATGCTCGAAAGATTTTCAGGGTTAGTAAGGCAAGCGATTTTGGGTTTGTGCTTGTTTACTTGCTGTGAAAATAAAGCGGCGTTACTGCCCGCCGCCATAGATATAATTTTAAATTTTTCAGGGTAGCGTTCTACTACGGACAAAACTTGCCTACCTATAGAACCCGTGCTACCGAGCAACGCTATTTTTATCATATAGATATTATATCCTTAAATTAGATTAAAAATGAATAAAAAAGGAAAATGGCAAAAGAAGTGAACATAAGCCCGTCTACTCTATCGAGTATTCCGCCGTGGCCGGGCAAAAGATTGCCCATATCTTTGATATTAAGCCCACGCTTTAAAAAACTTTCAAAAAGGTCTCCCACCTGAGTAACGATACTAAATACCATGCCCGTTAAGATTAAGTAGATAATCGCGTTTGCTTCGCTGTTTAAGTTGAAGGGGTTGATGCCTATCCACTTGAACGCGTAATAAGTGATAATTCCGCCTAAAACACCGCCTAAAACACCGCCTACAGCACCGCTAACCGTTTTGTTAGGGCTAATGCTCGGGCAAAGTTTTTTGCCTTTGAGCTTCGAGCCTACAAGATACGCCATAGTATCGGTTGAGTACGAAGTTACAAACACTAATACGAGCGCGAATAACGAGAAATTGCCAAGGTGGTTTATAAGCGTTAAGAACACTAATACTAAGGTCGGGTAAAATAAGCAAAGAAGGGTGTAAGCCATTTTTTCTATCGACGAGTTTTTGATAAACACCGATATTAAAAGGGATACCGCTAAGTAACCGACTATTACGATAAGTAAATATTTCGGTATAAAGGTTGCTACGGGAATTACCGCGATAGAAAATACTATCGCCATAATTTTTTGTTCTTTGGTTATTTTGTCACCAAGCGCTTTCGTAAACTCGTAAGTTCCCATAACGGAAAGGGCAAGGGCAAAAAGGTCAAAAAACCTAATATCAATTTTTCTAAGTAAAAACGCAATCACCGTTGCAATAATTATGATTGCGCCTGTTAACGTTCTTTTAAGCATAGTTAAATCTTTCCAAATCTTCTATTTCTTTGCGCGTACCACGAAAACGCCTTATTTAATTCTTCTTCATCAAAATCCGGCCACAAAGCGCTCGTGAAGTAAAGTTCGGCGTAAGCCGATTGCCAAATGAAAAAGTTACTCGTTCTTTGTTCTCCACTCGTTCTAACGATAAAGTCAATGGGGGGAAGGTCTTTGGTGTATAAGTAATTTTCAAACTCACTCTCGGTAACGGAAGTTACACCACTTAATAAAAGTGAATTCACCGCTTGCAAAATTTCTTGCTTGCCACCGTAATTGATTGCAATGTTTAAAACTTTTTTATAGGAATTAGTTTTTGCTTCAACCGAGTTTATAACTTCAACTAACTCTTTTGAAAGCGCCTTTCTTTCGCCGGTAACGATAAGCCTTATTTCGTTTTTAATCAAGGTTTTTTCAAACTTGATTAAAAACTTGTAAAGTAAACTCATAATCTTTTCAACTTCTTCCTTGGGTCTGCCCCAGTTTTCAGTAGAAAAGGCGTAAAGGCTAACTACTTCTACCCCATATTTAAAGCAAGCGGAAACGACTTTTTCCACGTTTTCCGCTCCTTTTTTATGCCCGAAGTTTCGGGGTTTATTCCTTTGTTTTGCCCAACGCCCGTTACCGTCCATTATAAA
>JAGCLN010000304.1 GCA_017646945.1 Clostridia bacterium
AGTAATGCTTTGAACGGTTATTAAACCAAGTTCGTATAGTTTGTTTACGGTATCGTTCATAAGCTCGAAAGTGCGCTTGTTTTTTCTAAAACAATAATCGGCGATGAAAAGTAGAGTATTGTTGTCAAAACCCATAGCGAGCCAAGGTGCAACGTAAGTTGATAAAACGTTATCCAAAACTTCAACGTAAAGACCGAGTTTTTTAGAAATTTCGGCAGAGAGTTCAAATCTTTCTTGTTTGAGAGAGAAGTAAGTTTTTGCTTCCGTTATAGTATAGCACTTGTTTGCGTATAATTCTTCAATAGATTTATCGAGTTTTTTAATCGTTTTACTTTTAGTAAGTTTTATAACTTCAATGATAAAGGAGTGTTCAAAGCCGAGTTTTTCCGTCCAAACTTTATATAACTGCATATCTTCAATTTCGGGCGATTTGGTTGATTTTAACGCCTTAAACACATCTGAAAGTTCGCCTGAAGATACAAAATAGCCGTCAATTTCTTTATTTATAAGTTCAACGGTGGTAATTCCTCTTGAAATAAACTCTTTTGCTACCGTAACGATATATTTATAACCGATGTTTTTACCTTTAAGTCCCGCGCAGTACTCGATAATTGATAAAAGCGCGTCCGGTTTTAACGCGGTGTTTTCCATTAAGGTAAAATATTCGTTAAATTCTGTAACGGAAATCATACGCTCGCTTATTATAAGTTGAGCGCTCTTTGAAAATTCGGAGTATTTTTCGGGGTTAAATCTTCTGTATTTAGCGGTGGTATCGCTAAGCGGGTAGAAGTGAACGGTAAAAGGGTTTTCGGAAATTATTGAAACGATACCGTATTCATCCCAAAACTTAAAACAGTCGATTACTTCTTTTTGTTCAATTTTTAAAACTTCCGAGAAGGAATTAAGGTCTAAAGAAAACTCTGAATTTTGGCAAAGGTAAAGACCGTAAAGGTAAACTTTTACGGCTTGGTCAGGCGCATTGGGAAGGTAATTTTGAATAAAAATATTGTCGATTAACGTTTTTCCCGACTTGGTGTTTTCTTTTGAAAATGAACAAAATGACATAAGTATCTTCTACTCCAACTTTGCTTGGTTGTTATATAATATACTAAAATATTAAATTAATCAAGTAAAATTTCCAAAAAAAATCAAATCACTATATTTTGTGTTGGGCGGTAAATTTAGAACTATAAAATTATTAGTAAAGCCGTTAAAGTGCAAATAGAATAAATTGTAAAATATGCGATAATATCGTAAAATTTGCGACATTTTCTAAATTTTAACACTCTTGTCATATCCGTATGCGATTGTGTGCGTGATTTTATATTATATAAATATTTTATAAAATATTATAAAAAGGCTAGCATTTTTCAGTTTTTTGGTGTATAATAAAAAACGTTGATAAAAATTTAGGATGATATTATGGCAAACGAGATTTTAACGCCTATAACTCTTTGGGAAGGATTTAACGATTCACTACCGTTTAAAGAAACCGTTTTAAAAACTGAAACGATAGGTAGCGCAGTTTTTAATTACCTTTATTTTTCTGGTAGAAGCGTTGGCAATAAAAGAGTTAGGATATACGGCGTTTACGCAAAACAAAAAAATTCTAAATCGGATACAATTATTATATTGCCGAGCGTTTCAGAAGGGGTTGACGTTAATTTGGTTAGCCACTTTTCTTCGCTTGGCTTTAACGTTTTAACGGTAGATTTACGCGGTAAGGTTGACGGTGAGAGTGATTTTACGGTATATCCCGAAGAAATTGCTTATGCAAATTATGAAAATCGCGATAGGTATATGGACTACGTTGATACTAATGCAAGGGAAACTTCTTGGTACGAGTGGTGCGCGGTTGCAAGATACGCTGTTTCTTACGCTAAAAGCAACAATCCTAACGGAAAAATCGGCGTTTTAGGTTTAAAACACGGCGCAAACGTTGCTTGGCAACTCACGGCGACTGATGAAAGGGTTTCTGCATCTGCCTTTGCTTTCGGCGCAGGTTGGCTTGCTTACAAAGGTGTTAGCAAGTTCACTCAAGAAGAAATTGAACTTGACGACGAGCGTTGTAGATTTATTGCGGGGGTTGATGCGCACTCTTACGCTCAACTCGTAAAAGTTCCCGTTTTATATCTTGGCACGACTAACAGCACGGAATTCGACCCCGAAAGAGCAGTTGACACTTTGCAAAGGGTAGATAATCAAAACAAGAGTTGGATTAACTTTGTTAATTCTTCAAAAGATACGCTTGATAAATACTGCTTAAACGACGTTAAATTTTTCTTTCAAAAATATTTATCATCAAAACGCATAAAATTCCCGTCACTTCCTAAACTTTCGCTTGAAATTGACGGCGAAGATATCGTTTATACGGTAGAGTACTCAACCGTTGAAGATATTAAGAGCATTTACGTTTATGCAAGCAGTAACGAGATTGACGCGAGCGTTAGAACATGGTTTATGCCACCGCTTGAATCTGCTACCGAAGGTAAATACGTGTTTAGAAGAAGGCTTCACGGCTACGTTGAGTTTGAAATTGCTTACGCCGTTGTTAAATACGCTAACGGCTTAGCGCTTAGTTCAAAGTTTGTGTTTGAAAACGCTGAAGTTAGTTCAAATTCAAAACTTCCTAACGTAATTTTTAGTTCTTCTAAACTTGTGACGACCTTTTTAGTAGACGGTTGCAACGGTAGAAAACTCGGCAACGTATTTACAACCGATAAACTTCGCGAATACGTCAGCGGTCCGCTTGGTATTTTAGGCGTTTCTACTAAAAATACCATTATTTCTTACGCAATCAAAGAGTTTAGCGCAAATTTAAACGATAAATCGTTTATCAAATTTGACGTTTATACTGCAATTAACGATACGATAACCATAAAACTCTTATCAAAAAGCGGATTTGAGTATTTAAGTAGTGTAAAACTTAACGCGCAAGACAAGTGGCAAAACTTAACGATAGAATTTTCCGAATTTAAAACGGAAATAGGTATGCCGATAAAGAATTTTAGCGATATTTATTTAATAGCGGTATCATCGCAAGGTGGTGTAGCCGTGAATAACTTCTTGATACTTTGAGATTATGAATATTTTGGTAGGTAGTATAATTCAAACTAAAAAGCCACACCCTTGTGGGTCTTCCGAATGGGAAGTCGTTAGGGTTGGCTCAGATATAAAGATTAGATGTTTAGGTTGCGGTAGAATCGTAATGCTATCGGTAACCGATTTTGAAAAAAGGCTTAAAAAAGTAGTATCAAATTAAGGTGGTATGACTATGCTTGGTTCGGAAAACGCCCAAAAACCGAATAATTTTATGTTTTACGTCTTGCTTTGCATTGTTTTATTGGCGTTTGTTCATCACGTTACGTCCACGTATTCTTTGGTTTCAGTAGACGGTGGGTCAATGAACAATACTCTCGTTGATGGCGACGTGCTTTTCGTTAAGGAAAACGCTCAAGTTGAGCGTGGCGATATTATCGTTATTAACCACCCCGAAAACGGCATGGTAATAAAGCGCGTAATCGCAATGGCTGGCGACGTGATTAAGTGTGAAGACTTTTTGGTTTACTTGAAAAAATCGGGTGAAGACGAATTTGTTGCTCTTGACGAGCCCTACGTTTCTTCATCAACGCCTGATTTTTACGAGCAGACGATAGGCGAAAATGAAATTTTCGTTATGGGTGATAATAGAGCACCGAGTATTGATAGTAAAATTTACGGGCCGATAAAGGCTGATTACGTTGTAGGCGTTGTAACCGAATGGTCTATTAAAAATAGAAATTTTGTTAAAACCGTTTTCGGTTGGACGTTTAAATTTGATAGGTAGAGATTGAAATGAGAGAATTGTATACGACAAAATATATTCAAGGCTATAAAGATTTCAAAAAGAAACTTGAAATTAGATACGTTATCGTAGCGATCATTTCGGCGTTATTGATAGCAGGCGTTATATTTATTTACTCGCTTGAGCCGTACGGTACTAAACTTAGAATACCGTTTATGATTTTAATGTTTGCATTAACTACGGCGTTTATCCTATATTCTTTTTTATTCTTTCAATGCACCTATGGTAAAGTTAGAATTTATTACACGTTCTTGCTATTTTCCGTTTGTGGACCGAGAAGAATTGATAAAGTAACCGTTTTAAACGTTTTTGGCGAAACGGTTGATAAAAGTGGTATAGATTGCAGTAGAATAGTGGTGTTAGAGTGGTCTGACGCTCAAAACGATTACGTTGAACACACTATTTACATTGATAACGAAGTTAAAGTTGACGATATTTTTGAAGGTGACATTATAACGGTTGCAACAAATTCGAGTTGCTTGCTTGCATATAGTAAGGAGAATTATGAAACGAAGTGAAATTGAACTTAAATACAAATGGAATACCGATGAAATCTTGACTGGCAAGCAAGAGTTTATCGCTAAGCTTGACGAGATTAAGAAAGTTTTGAGTTTTTCAGATTTTAAAGGTAGGCTCAACAACGTTAAAACTATAAAGGAGTGCTTTGAGAAAGTTTACTATATACTTGGTCAACTTGAAGTTTTATCCGTTTACGCTATGATGAAGAAAGACGAAGACGGAACTAACCCCTTAGGCAACGAACTTTCTTGCATGGTAGAAGAAGTTTACGTTAAATTTTCAAGTGAAGTTTCCTTTATTGACCCTGAACTTTCACGCTTAGGTAAAGAAAAACTCACCGAGATTGCAAATAATCCCGAAATGAGTTTGTACGATTTAGATATCAAAAAGGTAATCGAAATGTTACCGCACCTTTTATCCGAAGAAACCGAAATGGTTTTATCGCTCGGCGGAAAGGTTTACGGCGGTTATGACGACGCATTTTCAATGCTTGATAACGTTGACCTTGATTTTCCGTCAATCAAAGTTGATAACGAAAAGGTTAAGGTTACCCACGCAACTTATTCGTTGTTACTTCAAAACCCTAATCAAAACGTTCGTAAATCGGCGTTTAAGTCTTATTACAAGGCGTACGCAAAGGTTTTAAACACGATTACCGCGCTTTATAAAGGCAACGTTGATAAAGACGTGTTCTTAGCGAGAGTTAGAAAGTTTCCGTCATCGCTTGCAAAGGCGTTGTTTGCTGAAGAAGTTGACGTAAAGGTTTATAAAAACCTTATATCTTCCGTTCACAAGGCGTTGCCAACTCTCCATAGATATATTGCAGATAGAAAAACTATCTTAGGTCAAACGATACACATGTACGACTTGTACGTTCCTATTACTGAAAACGCCGATTTAAAACTCGATTACGAAGAAGCGTTTGATTTAGTTTTAGAAGGTTTAAAACCGCTTGGCGAAGATTATCTTAACCTTTTAAGACGCGCTAAAAACGAGCGTTGGATTGACGTTTATGAAAACGACGGTAAGAGAAGTGGTGCTTATAGCGTTAGCGTTTACAACACGCCACACCCTTACGTTTTACTCAATCATAACAAGACTACGCATAGCGTATTTACGATAGCGCACGAACTTGGGCATTCAATTCATTCTTATTTTTCTAACAAAACTCAACCGGAAACCAAGGCTGATTACAAGATATTCGTAGCGGAAGTAGCGTCCACCGTAAACGAGATATTGCTTATTAAGTACTTGATTGCAAACGCAAAAGACGATAAGACCAAAAAGTACTTCTTATCTTACTATCTTGATACGATTAGAACAACGCTATTCCGTCAAACGATGTTCTCTGAGTTTGAAGAAAAGGCTCACGCTATTGCGGAAAAGGGCGAGCCTTTCACAAAGGAAGTTTTAAACTCGATTTATTTAAAACTCAACAAAAAGTATTACGGCAAGAGCGTTGTTTCCGATAAGGAAATTTCATTCGAGTGGGCGAGAATACCGCATTTTTACAGGGCGTTCTACGTTTACAAGTATGCAACCGGCATAATTAGCGCAATCGCTATTGCCGAGAGAATTCTTAGCGGTGGCGAAAAAGAAGTTAAGGAATATTTTGATTTCTTATCTTCGGGTTGCTCGAATATCCCCACGGAATTATTAAAACTTACCGGCGTTGATTTGCTCGGCGGAGACGCTATGGATTTAGCGTTCAAGTCGTTTGAAGACGCGCTTACTGAATTTGAAAAATTTATGTAAAG
>JAGCLN010000305.1 GCA_017646945.1 Clostridia bacterium
AAAAAAGCGCTGAGTTTTCCCTTCCTGAAGAACTCAACGAACTAAGAAGGTATTATAAAGCGAGTGGTATACCCACTATTTTAGACGAGAGTTTATCCGAACTCTTACTTACCGTTGCCATTAAAAACCCCGAGAATATTTTAGAACTCGGCACGGCAACCGGTTGCTCGGGCACGGCTATGCTTTTAACTCAAAAAACGGCAAAACTCGTAACTATTGAAAAGCATGCGCCTTCCCAAGAAGAAGCGGTTAAGAACTTTAAAAAGTTTGGCGTTTACGACCGCGTTACTTGTATTTTAGGCGATAGTTACGAATCCGCCACCCAAATTAAAGGCGAGTTTGATTTTATCTTTTTAGATTGCAATAAGGCAAGTTATTCTCGCTTACTTCCTATCTTGAAAAACTTGCTCAAAAAAGGCGGTGTTTTATTTACCGATAACGTTCTTTTTAGAGGTTACGTTTCAGGTGAAAACGTTCCGCCCAAAGAATATCGTTCACTCGCTCGTAAAATCGGCGAATTTAACGAACTTTTAGCAAGCGATAAAGATTTGATTACCTGCTTTTTTGACGTGGGTGACGGCATAGCGGTATCATACAAGAAATAAAACCATAAGCAAGGCTATGCCTTGCATTTCACTCATTAAAAGGTAATTATTAAAGGTACTTATGAACAAAGTTGAATTATTAGCGCCGGCAGGCAATTTTTCAAAACTTAAAACAGCGCTTAATTTTGGCGCAGACGCAGTTTACGTTGGTGGAAAGGCTTTTTCACTTCGCGCTTTTTCAAATAACTTTACCGAAGAAGAACTTATCGAAGCGGTAAAATACACCCACGATTTAAACAAGAAGATTTACGTTACAGTAAACGCTTTTATGAAAAACCAAGATATTGAAAAACTTTCAAGCTATTTTGAGTTTTTATATTCTATCGGTGTTGACGCGGTTATCGTTACCGACCCCGGCGCGATTTATCTTGCTAAGTCGGTTGCGCCTAACCTTGAAATTCACTTATCAACACAAGCGAACACTTTAAATAAACTTTCTTGCAAGTTCTGGAAAGATTTAGGGGTTAAAAGAATAGTTCTTGCTCGTGAACTTTCCCTTAATGAAATTAAAGAGATAAAAGACTATAACGGTGACCTTGAACTTGAAGCGTTTATTCACGGCGCTATGTGTATAAGTTATAGCGGTAGGTGTTTGCTTTCGAATTACCTTACGGGGCGCGATAGTAACCGCGGTGAGTGTGTTCAAGCGTGCCGTTGGAATTACGGAATTAAAGATTTATCTAAAGAGAGTGATTACTTCCCGATAGAAGAAGACGAACGCGGAACTTACATTCTTAACAGTAAAGATTTAAACCTTATAAATTACGTTGGCGAAATGCTCGGTGCAGGCGTATGCTCGTTCAAGATTGAAGGGCGTATGAAAGGCGAGTATTATCTTGCAACGGTAATTAACGCATACCGCCGTGCAATAGACGAGTACTATGAAAAGGGTGATGATTACAAGAATAACCCCTTGTATATGACGGAACTTAAAAAGACTTTCCATAGAGCGTTTACCACCGCTTACGCGTTTGGCGATAACGATGAAACGGTCAACTATGAAAACAGTCAATCCACGGGCGATAGTTTGTTTATCGCTTCCGTTTTAGACTATTCTAACGGCGTTGCAACAGTGGAAATGAGAAACCGCTTTCAAGTTGGCGATACGCTTGAAGTGTTATCCCCAACCGATACTTTTAATAAAACCTTTACCGTAACTTCTATCACCGATGAAAAGGGTGAAGAAGTGGTTGACGCTAAGCGCGTTCAACAAATCTTAAAGGTAAAATGCGATATTGAATTACGCCAAGGAGATATGCTTCGCCGTAGCATAATTTGATAAAATTCTACATATTTTTACACTTAGAGGTGTAAAGTATGTTTTTAGAATTTTTAAACTTTTTAGTAGGCAAAGTGCTATTTCTTTGCGGTAGTCTTTCGGGCGATTGTTTTCCCAAACCGCTAACTACCGAAGAAGAGTACGAGTGCGTAAGGTTATTTAGAGAACTTGGCGATAAAGAAGCAAAAGATAAACTTATTCGCCATAATCTTCGCTTAGTGGCGCACGTTGTTAAAAAATATCAAGGCGCTGATAGTCAAGACGATTTGATTTCAACCGGAACGATAGGTCTTATCAAGACGATAAACACCTTTGACCCAAGTAAAGGCACGGCGCTTGCAACTTATACTGCAAGGTGCATTGAAAACGAGATTTTAATGCTAATTCGCGCTAATAAGAAAAACGCTAACGTATTGTCGCTTTCGGGCGTTGTGGGTAGTGATAAGGACGGAAACGAACTTACTTTGCTCGACGTTATACCCGATGAAAGCGAACCGCTTGTAAATCAAGTAGAGCGCAAGCGCGATAATAAAATTTTAGGCGAAATCGTTAAAAGTTCGCTAACGGATAGAGAATATACCGTTATTAAACTTCGGTTTGGGTTAGACGGCGCAGTTCCGCTTGCTCAAAGGGAAGTTGCAAAATTGCTTAAAATTTCTCGTTCGTATATTTCTCGCATAGAAAAACGAGCGATTGAAAAGATTAGAGAAGAAATGTTTAAAAGGGGTACATATTTCGACTGATGAACTACAATATAGTAACCGGCGCTTGCGGTGGTATAGGCAAAGAACTTTGCAAACTACTTGCGCTTGGCGGTAACAACTTAATACTAATCGGTAGAAACGAAGAAAAGTTATCGGATTTATCGGTTGAGTTAAAATCTTTAAACGCTAACGTTAAAATAGACTATATGGCGGTTGATTTAGCGAGTGAAAACTCGGTTATGAACTGTTTTTCTTATCTAAAAGATAAGAATTATAAAATTAGCGGGCTTTATTACGTTGCGGGTATTGATACGAGAAAGGGTTTTGAAAAGTACGATTACGCTAAACTCACAATGCAGTCGCGCGTTAATTTTGAAAGCGCGGTGTTGTTTTCAAAATTCGTTTTGGAAAACCGTGCGAACGAATTGAAGATAATGGTTGTATCTTCCGCTTGCGGTTTAACACCTATGCCGTATTTTTCGCTTTACTCGGCAACGAAGGCGTCGCTTATTTATTTCTTTAAAGGGTTAAAGGGCGAACTCAAAGGCAAAAAAGTAAAAATTACGATAGTTTGCCCGGGTAGTGTTACCACTCGCGAAGATATTATTGAAGATATTAAAGCGCAAGGTCTTCAAGGCAAACTCTCTAAAAAGTCGCCCAAATTCGTTTGCGAAAAGAGTTTGAAAGCGCTTGAAAAAAATAAAACGGTGTATATTCCCGGGTTTTATAATAGAGTGGTTGCGCTTATATCAAAAGTTACGCCGTACCCTATAAAATCAAGGATAATAGCAAAAAAGTTTAAAAATAAAGAAAAGGATGCATTTTGATTATTTACTTTTAGTAAATACTATGTTAAAATAATAAAAAACGAAAGGATTAGGTTATGAGTTACGCAGATAAAGTTTTTATTGAGAACTGTAAAGATATAATTAACAACGGTTACTGGGATACTGACCAAAACGTTAGACCGCGTTGGGCTGACGGTACGCCTGCGCACACCGTTAAAAAATTCGGTATCGTTAACCGTTACGATTTGCAAAAAGAATTTCCTATTTTAACGATTAGAAAAACTTTCTTCAAGTCTTCCATTGACGAACTTTTATGGATTTGGCAAAAAAAGAGTAATAACATCAACGATTTAAACTCTAAAATCTGGGACCAATGGGCTGATGAAAACGGTTCTATCGGTAAAGCGTACGGTTACCAACTCGGCGTTAAGCACAAGTACAAAGAAGGCGAAATGGACCAAGTTGACAGGGTTTTATTCGATTTGAAGAACAATCCATATTCAAGAAGAATAATGACTAATATTTATACTTTCCAAGACCTTCACGAAATGAACTTATATCCTTGCGCTTATTCAATGACCTTTAACGTTTCTGACGGTAAACTTAACGGTATACTCAATCAACGTTCAAACGATATGGTTGTTGCTAATAACTGGAACGTAGTTCAATACTCGATTTTACTTATTATGCTTGCGCAAGTTTCCAACTTGCAAGTAGGCGAACTCGTTCACGTTATTTCTGATGCGCACATTTACGATAGGCATATTCCCGCGCTCGAAAAAATGTTTGAAACCGAGCAGTTTGAAGCGCCTAAACTCATCGTTAATCCTGACGTTAAGAATTTTTACGACTTTACTGTTGACGATTTTAAACTCGTTGATTATAAGTCCACACCGCTCGATACTAAGTTGGAGGTAGCAATCTAATGAAGGCAATAGTTGCAGTAGATAGAAAATGGGGTATAGGCAAGAATAACGACCTTTTGTTTTCTTTAAAAGAAGATATGAAGTTTTTTAGAGAAAAAACAAGCGGTAAGGTTGTTTGTATGGGTTATAACACCTTGCTTTCTTTCCCCGGTTCGAAACCTTTAAAGAATAGAACTAATATCGTTTTAGCCCCCCAAGGCGTTGAAAGGGACGATTGCACCATAGTTTATTCCTTAGAAGAACTCTCTCGTGAACTTGCCAAATACGAGCAAGACGAAGTGTTCGTAATCGGCGGAGCGATGTTTTATAGAACTATGGTTGATTACTGCTCGGAAGTTTACGTTACCAAAGTTGATGCAGACGGGGAGGCAACGGTATTCTATCCTAACTTAGACGAAAAAGATAATTTTGAAATGGTTTACGCTTCCGATGAGATTGACGATAACGGTTTAAAAATCAAATTTACCACCTATCGCAACAACGCAGTTCAAAAGTTTTAAAAGTTAAAGCCCACTTTTAGTGGGCTTTTTTTGTTTTTATATTTACAAACGCTTGTATTTTGGATATACTAAAATAAAAGGAGGATTTTTATGGCTACACCACATAATAGCGCCAACTTAGGCGATTTTGCTAAAACCGTGCTTATGCCGGGCGACCCAAAGCGTTCAAAATTTATCGTTGATAATTTTATAGAAAACCCCGTGCTTGTAAATGACGTAAGGGGTGTTCAAGGTTATACCGGAACTTACAAAGGCGTTCGCGTTTCGGTAATGGCGTCAGGTATGGGTATGCCGTCTATGAGCATATACGCATACGAACTTTTTAAGTTTTACGGCGTTGAAAATATTATAAGGGTAGGTTCTGCGGGTGCGCTTGTAAAAGACCTTAATCTTTTTGACATAGTAGTTGCTAAATGCGCTTGCACCGATAGTAATATGCTATCCGCGTTCAACGTTCCAAAAGATTTTTCTCCGCAAGCCGATAGCGAGATGTATGAACTTGCAGTTAGCGAGTGTGAAAGGCAAAAGTTACCGTATAAGGCGGGTAAAGTTTTTTCAAGCGATAATTTTTATTGCCATAAAAGTGTGAGTGAGCGCGCAGATGAAGATGCGCTCGCTATTGAAATGGAAACTACCGCGCTTTATCTTAACGCAAGTGTTTTCAATAAGCGTGCGCTTAGTATTTTAACGGTTTCCGATAGTTTAGTTACGGGCGTTGAAACGACGAGCGAGCAGAGAAGAAGCGCATTTTTAGGTATGATGAAAGTGGCGTTAGAAGTAGCGGTTAAAATGGACGGTAAAAATGACTAAGCGAATATTTTTAATGGTTGTTGATAGTTTCGGTATAGGTGGCGCAACCGATGCCGATAAGTTTGGCGATTTAGGTTCAAACACCCTTTCGGCAATCGAAAAAAGTAAATATTTTAAGGCGGATAACCTTGTAAAACTCGGGCTTAAAAATATTGACGGAAGGAGCGGTGGGGTGGATAATCCCCTATCTTCTTACGCACGCTTAAAAGAACTTAGTAACGGTAAGGATACAACGCTTGGGCATTGGGAAATTGCGGGTATAGTTTCAACTCAGCCTTTACCCACTTATCCAAACGGTTTTCCTATCGAGCTTATAAGTGAGTTTGAACGACTTATAGGAACTAAAACCATTTGCAATAAGCCTTATTCCGGAACGGAAGTTATTAAAGATTATGGTGCCGAGCATTTAAGAACGGGTTATCCTATCGTTTACACTTCGCAAGATAGCGTATTTCAAATTGCTTGCCACGATAAAGTTACGCCGATTGAAACGCTTTATAATTACTGTGAAATCGCAAGAAAGTTGCTAACGGGCAAACACTCGGTAGGTAGAGTTATTGCCCGCCCGTTTACTGGTGATTTTCCCTTCGTTAGAACGGCTTACAGGAAAGATTATTCCCTTTTACCGCCTGCCAAAACAATGCTCGATACTATAAAAGAAAAGGGCTTATCCGTTATATCGGTTGGAAAGATTTACGATATATTTTGCGGTCAAGGTATAACTGAAAGTTATAAGACGCGCTCTAACGCAGATGGTTATAGCGTTTGCAAAGAACTTTTA
>JAGCLN010000306.1 GCA_017646945.1 Clostridia bacterium
TTTAAAAAGATAGTGTTTTTTGAAATTTTTTGTCAAAAATATAATACAGGTAACAATTGCTTCAAATACAATATAGCGCACTTAATCCATATAGATATTTTTACGAAAAACGGAACTGTTTTTCCATCTTTGCAAAATCCAAACAGAAAGTGGAATAACTATTACACACCCCCGCCCCTATAATCACTCGTTATTTTTATTATCTTCTATATTTTTAACAACGTATTTATAGTCGCTAAATACGTATGCTTCTTTGTTTTTAGTTATCGCACCGTATTGAACGGATTTGGTTGGGCAGTTTGCTATGCACGCCATACAATGCGTACAATTATCGCCCCATTGGGGCTTTTTATCTACAATACTAACGTTATTGAGCGGACAAAGTTTTTCACATTTTCCGCAACCTTTGCACGAATCTTCAACGTAAAAATCTTTCGCTTTGAGTTTAAGTTTGCACCATACGGGATTGAACGGAACGGTAATTAGCGTTTCAAAAATATTAACGTGGCGAGCAGTTAAAGTTCCGCCTAATAAAATTTCATTTGCTATTTTGTCAAGTTCGCTATACGATGCGGTTATTCTCTCTTCCACTTGCTCTTTTGCAAGCATTGGATAGGAATCGCTAACAACGTAATTTCTCGGCATCTTGAACTCTGCATGGCCGTGGCAAATCATCTTTTTTCTTTTAAAAATCTTCTTTAAAAGTATACCGGATGGTCCGCAATAGCCACCGCTTGTAAGGATAAAATAAACGTTTTTATTACCAGTAAAGGTTGCTTTTTTAAGATACTTTGCCATAAACCTTGGAATTTCGCAAACGTAAACGGGCGCGCAAATTACGAACGGTTTTTCGGAATTTATTGGCGAAAAATCTTGATTTTTAACTCGATTAAGAAGATTAACGCACTCGTCGCTCGTGCGCTTAGCAATCTCTTTAGCGATAAATTCGGTATTACCTGTTGCAGAAAAATAAAGAACCATTTCTACTCTCCCAAACTTAGATTGATCTAAGTTATTTTATTATCATACCTTGGTATAATACCATATATCTATTAAATAATCAAGAGTAATTTCTACCGTTTTAAACCAAACAAAAAACTCTCTCATTCGAGAGAGTTTTTTTTGGGGTATATTTACTTTTTTACGTATCTATGAACGATTGGCCAAGACTCGTCTGCATAGAAGCGGTGACCACCGTTGCCTTTAACGAGCGAACAACGGTCGGCAGAGTTTAAGGAGGCGTATACCTTTTTACCCTTTTCAAACACTTCTACCGCGCCCAAAATCGGAAAGTCGGTATCCATTATTCCCGATACCTGCACGAAAAATTTGGGGTGAGCCATAGCCATAATATCGCCCATATCAAAATAGTTCGCTATCGACGGAACGTAGTTGCAAGAACAATGAATCATCGCGCCGATAGAATCTTTATAAGTACACATAGCGCAAGACGGCATCGCAAGGAAAACCCTATCGTCAAGCGCAGCAAGGTAAGCCGTTGCAGTTCCACCACCCGAGTTTCCCATACAGCAAATCTTAGTTACGTCTACCCTTGAAGAAAGTTCACTTTCAACAACGTCAATCAACCTTGAAAGGTCCCACACGCGGTCGCCAACGGTAGTTCTACCCATAAGGAAGGCAACTAAACTCTCGCTAAAACAATCAGGGCCTTTTTCACTACCACCGCACTCGCCGAAATCCCTTTGCTCTAACGCGATTGCGGCAAAACCTTCTTTAACTGCTCTAACGCAAAAATCCCTGTCGTTTTTAATGCTTTCTTCATCGCCCGGGTATTTTACCCTACCCAAAGAAATATGCATCCCCTTAGAATGACCTTGAAGGCATATCATAAGCGGTGGATTCAGGGCCCCGTCCGGAAGTAAAAGGTGGCAAGGAACTCTATACCCTATCTCGCTTTGGAAAGTAAACCTAATCTCAGTAGCGCCGTCAATCTTCTTTTCGTATTCAACTTGAAAATCAGGGTCGACTTTTTCAAACTTATCAAGACCTAAAAGTTCGTAAAGTTTTTCTCTTGAACGCTTCTTCCAACTCTCAAAATTCTCGCCGTTATAAGCCATCTTGGGCTTGATTTTTTGCATTAACTCTTTACTATGCTGATAAGCAGTTTTCATTATAAACTCCTTAAAAA
>JAGCLN010000307.1 GCA_017646945.1 Clostridia bacterium
ACAGGTCGCCCCAATTAATCCGCTAAAAACTTCGTTATGCATCGTTTCTGTAAAACTCGTGCGACTGCAATGACCAAAAAGGTCTATTGCACTCTCCCAAGTTTTACGAGCCTTGCCTAACTTGTTTCTAACGTCTTCATTTTAATCCGTTATAAACGGCGCAATACTGCGTTACTGCCGTCAAGTTACAACTGCAACAACCAACAAGGTCTAACTCATCCAAAACACTTCGCGAGCCTACTTGTGCTTGCTTCTACCATCTTAATTGTGTTTTATCAAACCTTGATAATTAGGCTGTAAATATTACACTTGACAAATTTTTTCGTTAGCAATATAATATTCATATAAAACAAAGGAGAAAAATTATGTTTTGTAAAAATTGCGGTAGTGAAATAAATGATAATTCATCATTTTGCAGTAGTTGTGGTTCGCCTGTAGAACCTATTCAAACTAAAACTCAAGCAGAACCTAAAAAGGCGGAATCAAAAGCGCTTATCGGTGCGTTATGCGGTTTCTTCTTAGGTAT
This sequence comes from Clostridia bacterium, assembly GCA_017646945.1. Classification (GTDB taxonomy): domain Bacteria; phylum Bacillota; class Clostridia; order Christensenellales; family Borkfalkiaceae; genus HGM11412. The sequence continues at coordinate 527 of JAGCLN010000307.1, forward strand.
AATCGGTTTAATTATCGGTATTTGCTTATTTAATAACCCTGAAGAAAGAAATTCCTTTATCAAAGGTTGGGCAATTGCGCTCGTTGTAGGAGTTGTAGCGTCAATCGTTTTAGTAGTAGGTTATTACGTTTTAATCATTGCTCTTGCTGGTGGCACAATGTATATCTAACACAAATTTAGCACAAAAATTAAACGGTGGTTATTCCACCGTTTTTTATTTAACGAATTATTTTCTATCTACGAGTTCATCAATGGTTATATCAAAAAAATTTGCTAATGAAATAAGTTGATTTATAGACGGCTCTGTGTAACCAGTTTCCCAATGAGAAACAGTTTTTGGAGAAACGTCTATTATTTTTGCAAGTTTTTTTTGATTAATTTTTTGCGTTTTGCGCAAAAGCTTAAGATTTTGTGAAAAACTCATATTGAATCTCCTTATAATTAGTTTATCAAAAATTGAGAATATTACTTGACAATCTCAAAAATTGAGACTATAATTAAACTTGATTTACTAAGGAGGTCTATTTATGTATTGTAAGAGATGTTATACTGTGAATTCTGATAATGCTAATAAATGTGTTAAGTGTGGTGCAGATTTAAACGCGCAAAGACAAATGGCGAAGAAATTGGCCTATTATAAAGGGGCATCAAAAACGCTTATGGGTGCATTATGCGGTTTCTTCTTAGGTATAATTGGTTTAATCATTGGTCTTTGGTCTTACGGCCCTAACACTTATGAGAGAAAAACTTTCTTAAAAGGTTGGGTGATTTCTCTTGCTATATCGGTAGTAGGCGTTATCTTCTTATACGTATTCCTCTTACTTATAATGGGTGGTGGATTATTGCTTTAAAATAAAAATTAAACGGTGGTTATTCCTCCGTTTTTTTTATTCCTTAAAATCATAATTTAAAACGCCTATAAGTATATTACTTATATGTACGCTATTCAATATATCTTCTTAACGCTTGGCGGTATTACCTTTTTTCTTCTCGGGTTAAAGTATATGAGTGAAAATATGGAAAAACTCACGGGCGCAAAAGTTAATAAAGTTTTATCTTCTTGCACTAAAAATAGATGCGCGGGCGTTTTGACGGGCGCGGTGTCAACGGCGTTGTTGCAGTCAAGCATCGCAACTAACGTTATACTCGTCGGTTTTGTTTCAAGCGGTGTTTTATCTTTCTACTCGGCATCGGCGGTAGTAATGGGCGCAAATATCGGCACTACCATTACCGCTCAACTTGTGTCGCTATCGGGTAGTTCCGCCTTCGATATTACCGCGCTCGGCTCGGTTATTGCCTTTGTCGGCTTTGTGTTTTCATTTTTTAAAAATGAAAAACTCAATCTTTTAGGCGGTGTTATGGCAGGGTTCGGCATGCTGTTTTTCGGCTTAAACGTAATTAGCGATAGCGTTGCCTACTTTAAAAATTTTGAAGCGTTTAGAAATATATTCACGGTAAAAAACCACCTTTTACTACTTCTAAACGGAATTTTAGTAACCGCCGTTATCCAAAGTTCTTCCGCCGTTACGAGCGTTATGATAATTCTTGGTTCAAACGGTTTGCTCACCTTTGAAAGCAGTATGTTTTTAATACTCGGCGCAAATATCGGCACCTGCCTTTGCGTAATACTCTCGGCTATGAATAAACCCGTTGACGCTCGCCGTTCCGCCTTTTTCAATATCTTTTTCAATATTATAGGCGTGGTAATCTTGTTTGTTCCGCTATCTATTTTCAGTAGTGAAGTGTCGGATGCGTTTTTCAATTTTTCAGGCGGAATAGAACGCCAAATAGCGAATTTTCACACCTTGTTCAACCTGTTCGTAACCTTAATTTTACTTCCTATATTAAAGCCCGTAACTAATCTTGTGTGCCTAATGATTAGAGACGATAAGCCCAAAATCGTTAAAAATCGTGAGATTAAGGGTGTAAAAGTTGCTAAAACGTAGTTTTTTAATTGACAATATTATCAAAAAGGTCTAAAATGTTAATAGTAAATTTTGAAGGAGTTATTCTATGAATAAATTAACTGTTAAAGATATAGACGTTAAAGGTAAAAAATGCCTTGTAAGAGTAGATTTTAACGTTCCGATGAAAGACGGCGTTATTACTGACGAAAACAGAATCAACGGCGCGCTTCCCACCATTAAGTACCTTATGGAAAACGGCGCGAAAGTAATTCTTTGTTCACACATGGGTAAACCCCACAACGTTTTCAACGAAAAGATTAAACTTAACAAGAAAGAAAAGAAAGCCGTTGAAGCCCTTCCTGAAGAAGAAAGAGCAGCAGCAACCGCTGAATTTATTGAAAAGGCTAAAAAAGACGTAAAGAAATACTCTTTAAAGCCGGTAGCGGACAGGCTTAATGAAATTCTTGGTGGTAAAGTAACTTTCGCAACCGATACCGTAGGTGCAGATGCTTGCGCTAAGGTTGACGCGCTTAAGGAAGGCGAAGTTTTAATTTTAGAAAACACTCGTTTTGACGCAGGCGAAGAAGGTAAAGATTTAGAATTCTGCAAAAAGCTCGCCGCTTTTGCTGACGTGTTCGTAAACGATGCTTTCGGTACTGCTCACCGTTCACACGCATCAACTGCCGCTATCGTTGAATACGGCCTTGTTAAGACTGCGGTTTGCGGTTTCCTTATCGAAAAGGAACTTTCCGTTATGGCAGACTCTTTAGAAAATCCCGTTAGACCTTTCGTAGCAGTTCTCGGTGGCGCAAAAGTTGCTGATAAACTCAACGTAATTTCTAACTTACTTGAAAAGTGCGATACCTTAATCGTTGGCGGTGGTATGGCTTACACCTTCTTAAAGGCTAAGGGCTATGAAGTTGGCGCATCACTCGTTGACCTTGAAAAGATTGATTACTGTAACGAAATGATTGCTAAGGCTGAAAAACTTGGCAAAGAACTCGTTCTTCCTATCGATACTACTATCGCTAAAGAATTCCCCAATCCTATCGATGCTGAAATCGAAGTTTCAGTAGTTGATAGCGATAAGATTCCTGCTGATATGATGGGTCTTGATATCGGCGATAAGACTATGGAACTTTTCGCAAGTAAAGTTAAAAACGCCAAGACTGTTATTTGGAACGGTCCTATGGGCGTATTTGAAAACCCCACTTTAGCAAAGGGTACTATCGCAGTTGCTAAGGCTATGGCTGAAGCGGACGGTGCAACTACTATTATCGGTGGTGGCGATAGCGCAGCGGCTGTTGCTCAACTCGGCTTTGCAGATAAGATGAGCCACATTTCAACCGGTGGTGGCGCGTCACTTGAACTTTTCGAAGGTAAAGTGTTACCGGGTATCGCTTGCCTTAACGAAAGATAAGACCATCTTATAAAAAACTAAAACGAAAACATTTTTTTGGAGATATTGATATGAGAAAAGCAATTATTGCAGGTAACTGGAAAATGAACCTTACCCCTTCACAAGGCGTAGCGCTTGTAAACGAACTTAAACCCTTAGTTAAAGATGCAGACTGTGACGTTGTAGTTTGCGTTCCCGCAACTGACATTTATGCGGTAGGCGAAGCATTAAAGGGTTCAAATATTAAACTTGGTGCAGAAAACGTTCACTTTGCTGATAACGGTGCATACACCGGTGAAATTTCAGCAGATATGCTTTTAGAACTCGGCGTTGAATACGTTATTATCGGTCACAGCGAAAGAAGACAATACTTTGCTGAAACTGACGAAACCGTTAATAAGAGAACTTTACAAGCATTAAAGAAAGGTCTTATTCCCATCGTTTGCGTTGGTGAAACCTTAGAAGAAAGAGAAACCAACAAGACTGAAGACGTGTTAAAGCGTCAAATCGTTGAAGGTTTAAACGGCGTTGAAGACCTTACTAAACTCGTTATCGCATACGAACCCGTATGGGCTATCGGTACTGGTAAGACCGCTACTAGCGAACAAGCAAACGAAACTATCGGTTATATCCGTAAAGTTCTTGCAGAAACTTTCTGCCCCGAATGTGCAAGCAAAGTTAGAATTCAATATGGTGGTTCTATGAAACCCGGTAACGCAAAAGAACTTATGGCTATGGCTGAAATCGACGGTGGCTTAATCGGTGGTGCAGCATTAAAGGCTGCTGATTTCTCGGCTATCGTTAATTACAATCGCTAAGTCGATATAAATTTTGCAAATCTCGTTTTGCTCGTTTCTATTATCGTATCAGTTTTATAAGCGTAGTAACACGAAATACTGAATATAACACAAATCAATGATTTGTATATAACTACACTTTAACCACTCTTTGAGTGGTTAAACTTTTGGAGATTTTATGAAAACAAGACCTGTTGTTTTAATTATTATGGACGGTTACGGTTTAGCGTCTAACGAGTACGGCAACGCTATTACCTTAGCAAACGCCGGCGTTATTGAAAACCTTAAAAACAATTATCCCTTCACCACGCTTGGCGCAAGCGGTATGGACGTTGGTCTTCCCGAAGGTCAAATGGGCAATAGTGAAGTTGGGCACCTTAATATGGGTGCAGGTAGAATCGTTTATCAAGATTTAACCCGTATCACCAAAGAAATTCAAGACGGAACTTTCTTTAATAACCCCGAACTTCTTAAAGCGATTGAAAACGCTAAAAATAACGATAAGAGTTTGCACCTTTACGGTCTTTTATCTACTGGTGGCGTTCACAGTCACATTACTCACCTTTACGCGCTTTTAAAAATGTGCAAGTTAAACGGGCTTGAAAAAGTTTACGTTCATTGTTTCCTTGACGGGCGTGACGTTGCGCCTACGAGCGGTGCAGACTTCATTAAAGACTTATCAAGCGAAATGAACTCAATCGGCGTTGGTAAAATTGCATCTGTTGCAGGTAGATACTACGCAATGGATAGAGATAATCGTTGGGATAGAGTTGAAAAGGCTTACGATATGCTCACTATCGGCAACGGCGAAAAGGCTGTTTGCGCTGAAAAGGCAGTTAGAGATAGTTATGAAAATGGCGTTACCGACGAATTCGTTCTTCCAACTAACGTTGTTGATGAACTCGGCAAGCCGATTGCTCTTATTGAAAAGGGCGATAGTATAATCTTCTTCAACTTCCGCCCCGATAGAGCAAGAGAAATCACTCGCGCTTTCACCGTTGAAAGTTTTGATGGCTTTGAAAGAAAAACTGGTTATCTTTCGCCTTGCTACGTAGGTTTCTCTACTTACGATGCAACTTTTGAAAACGTTGCGGTAGCGTTCAAGAAGATTAAACTTACAAACACTTTAGGTAAGTTTTTATCCGATAAGGGCTATACTCAACTTAGAATTGCCGAAACTGAAAAGTACGCTCACGTAACTTTCTTCTTCAACGGCGGTATCGAAGCGCCTGAAAAGAACGAGCAAAGAGATTTGATAGCGTCCCCTGCGGTTGCAACTTATGACTTAAAGCCCGAAATGAGCGCGCCAGAAGTTACCGCTAAGGTTATTGAAGAACTCGATAGCGATAAGTTTGACGTTATCATTTTAAACTACGCAAACTGCGATATGGTAGGCCACACAGGTTTCCAAAACGCTGCGGTAAAAGCGGTAACTACCGTTGAAAATTGCGTAAACACCGTTGTAGAAAAGGTGTTATCTAAGGGCGGTAGCGTTTTAATTACTGCCGACCACGGTAATGCGGATAGAATGTTTGAAGACGAAGGTGGCGAAAAGCCCTTTACCGCTCATACCACAAACCCCGTTCCGTTCATTTTAGTATCTAATCTTTATAAGGGCGCAACGCTTAGAAATGGTGGTTGTTTAGCGGATATCGCTCCCACTATGCTTGAAATTATGGGCGAAGAAAAACCCGTTGAAATGACAGGTGTTTCATTAATCGAAAAATAATGCGTAAAAAAAGTTGAAAATTTCAAAAACTTGTGTTATAATGCATTAGTAACAACAAAAAACTGTTTAGTTAGGTGAATTATGTTAAATTTATTAGCAATTTCTTATGGCGCATATAAAACTTTAAGTATTATATGTCTCGTTATATCCGTTCTTGTATCTCTTTTTGTAATTGCCGTAGTAATTATGCAACCGGGCAACTCCAATGGTATTGGCGCTGTAAACGGTCAATCTGAAACTTTCTATGGTAAAAACAAAAACAAAACTTTGGAAAGTAAAATGAGAAAACTTACCATTATCTCAATCGCAGTATTAATGGTTTGTATGATTTTGTTCTATATTTTACACTTAATCAAAGGTATTTAAAGAAAAGGCGGGGTAATAAAAACCCGCCTTTTTTATTCCATATATAAAAACGAAACTTTATGATAATAAAAGACTACTTGCTTGAAAAATTTAATAGTGGCGAAGCGGAAGGTTTAGGGCTTAAACGCATTTGCGAACTTATGGGCGCAAAGTCGCGTTTTGAAAAGAACACCGTGATTGACGCTGTTTACACTCTTGAAAGAGAAGGCCGTATCGTTTACGATAACGGCAGGTTTATATTGTTTGAAAATAGTGGTCTTTTAAAGGGTGTTTTAAAAGGAAACGAGCGTGGTTTCGCTTTCGTTATTACCGATAACGGTGATTATTTTATTCCGCCCAGATGTTCAAACGGGGCGCTTAACGGCGATACCGTTATTATCAAAAAGCAAATATCTTCAAAAGGTTCAACCGATGAAGCAAAGGTCGTTCAAATATTAGAGCGCGGAACTAAAAAGGTAGTTGGAACTTTTGATTTAGCAAACGGCTACGGTTTCGTTATTCCCGATGATAAAAACTTTTCGGTTGACGTGTATATCCATCAAAAGAACACCAAAGGCGCAAA
>JAGCLN010000308.1 GCA_017646945.1 Clostridia bacterium
ACTAAGACGGTTTATTCCGTTTTAGCAGATATGGCTAATCTTCAATTTTCACTTAACTACTACCGCGATAACGACGGTAGCGCCGAGTTTGAGTTTATAAAGGTGAAGTAATGATATCTTGCACGGAATTTATACCGCTTTATAGCGAACTTTTTAAATATTTAGAGAAAAAGCAAGGGTTTGACGGGGTTATGAAATATTGGATAGAAATATCTAATAAATACGTTGAACCAAGGCTTGGTGAAGAAATCAAGGCTAACGGACTTAAAGGGTGCTGGAATTACTGGAACAAAAGCCTTAACGAAGAAGCGTGCGACTTTACTATGGAATATGACGAAGAAAAACAAATATTCCAAATCGTTATGCGCGGTTGCCCGTCAAAGGGTATGCTTTTAAAACTCGGTTACACTAACCCTTACGAAAAATATTGTAAACATTGTGACGTACTGTATAGCCACTCGGCGAAAAAGTACGGCATTGATATAACGGTAGACGATAGCGAATGCGATAAAGCAAAGTGCATCGTTACCGCAAAACCAACAATTAAAGGAGATAAATAATATGAAAAAAGGCGATTTTTACGGAATTTATCCGGCAATCTTTTCCGTATACGATAAGGACTTGAACGTTTTAAAAGACGCGGTTAAAGAAATAGTTGAATAACAACTTTCAAACGGAGTGCAAGGTTTTTACGTTTGCGGTAATACGGGCGAGTGCTTAACTCTTCCCGTTGAAACGAGAAAGCAAATGCTTGAAGCGGTTGTTGAAGCAAACGCAGGCAGGGGTAAAATTATGGCTCACGTTGGTGCAGGCCACTATACCGAAGTTGTTGAACTCATTGAACACGCTAACACTTTGGATATTGACGCTATCGCTTCCCTTCCGCCGTCACTTCAAAGATACTATAACGAAGACGAAACGGTTGAGTTTTACGCAAATATCGCTAAACTCAGTAAACACCCCGTTTACGCTTACGTTACGCCCGCGCTCAACGCTGAACCCGTTAGGTTTGCGGAAAGAATTGATAAGATTGATAATATTGCCGGTATTAAAATGAGCATTCCCGATTATTTCGTATTTGGCAAAATCGTTAAAAACTGCCCTAACCTTAACGTTTTAAACGGACCTGACGAAACGATACTTTGCGGTCTTGTAACGGGTGCGGACGGCGCAATAGGTACTACATATAATATGTTACCTAAACTCGCTTGCAAAATCTATAACTCGTTCAAAAACGGTGATTTAAAAGAAGCGCTTAGATGCCAAAACAAGATGAACGATTCAATCTCTCTTTTCCTTGGCCATAACATTGATTACTGGAAGAGTGGTTTAAGGCTTATAGGCTACGATATGGGCGAAACGGTATTCCCTGCTAAACCCACTTCAAACGAAGATAATATCGACCTTAAAGAAAAACTTGCGAAAGTTGGTTTCTTTGAAGAAATTTAATTGAATAAAAAAAAGGCTAACGAAACCGTTAGCCTTTTTTATTATTTAAGCGCATCTACGTTTTTACCAACCACGGCGGTTGACATAACGCTTTCGCTAAGTTTATTAATTTCTTCGTTGACCTTATCAACCGTTACGCTCTCGATACTTTTAAGCCTTTGTTCAAAATCGTAAACTTTGCCGGTTTTTAAAAAGTTAGAAGCGTAAAACTGAGCGAGCGTCAAGGGTTTTTCTTGCGAATAAACGGTGGATGCTTTGAGTTGAGTTTTAACCTTTTCTACTTCCGCTAAGGTTACGCCGTTTTTCTTAACTTCTTTTATAACTTCTAAAATTGCGGTATATGCATTTTTGTATTCGTTTGCGTTAACGCCTGCATATACGTTTAAATTTCCCGCCGTTTTATACCTTGATGCATAAGAGTAAACGGAATAAGCAAGACCCATCTCATCGCGAATCTTTCTAAACAATCTACTACTCATACCGCCACCTAAAACGCCGTTTGCAACTTCCGAAACAACCTTATCGCTATCGCCGTAAGTTCTCGTTGGGAAAGCGAGCGCTATATGAGTTTGCTCAATATCTTTATTTTTAACTAATCGCTCGCATAAACAATTAACGTTGTGAGGGGGAATTTCCGCCTTATTGCCTGTGTTTATATAGGGCATTACGTATTTTTGCACGAGCGCGTCAGCAACCTCTAAGGTAACGTTGCCGGCAAAGGTGATAACTATATTTTCAGCAACGTAAAAGTCTTTTAAATAACTGAAAACGTCGTCTTTAGTAAAGGAAGAAACGTTATTTGCAGGGCCTAAAATAGTTTTACCGTAACCGTTATCACCGTAGTAAGACTTCATTAAAAGGTCGTAACAAACGTCATCGGGCGAGTCTTCGCTCATATTGATTTCTTCTATAATGACCGCTTTTTCTTTTTCTGCTTCCTCGTCTAAATAAAGGGAATTGAAAACGGATTCGGATATTACCGAAAAGGTAGTTTCAAGACTATCCACTATGGTTTGAGCGTAAAAACAGGTTGTTTCTACCGAAGTATAGGCGTTAAAATTCGCACCGTTCGATTCCATAATATCGGATATATCGTAAGTGGTATAGGTTTTATTTCCCTTAAAATTCATATGCTCGATATAGTGGGAAATACCGTTTCTGCTATCCGTTTCGTTCACACTACCCGCACCTATCATTATCGAAAAGGAACATGATATTGCTCCGCCTTCGCAAACTATTAAGTTTAGTCCGTTTGAATATTTTTTATGTTTTAACATAATTTCTCCAAAGTTAGTTTATCTATCGCCAAAATTTTTATACGACTACCGTTGAAAGCATAGCACACTCAGAAACGGTTAAAAGTTCTAATCCGTTACCTTTAATCTTATCAATGATATCTTGCATAACGGCAAGGGTGTGCTCTTTCGGGTGCATAAGTATTAAATCACCGCTATTTACGCCACTCGTTGCCCTTGAAATTATTATCGACTTATCGTTATCGCGCCAGTCGATAGTATCTTTAGACCACATTATCGTTGACATATTGAGTTCGCTTGCCACCTTTAAAGTTGCGTTACTAAACGAGCCAGACGGCGGGGCAAACAAGGTCATTTTGTAACCGGTTAGTTTATAAACTAAGTCGTTACAGTTTTTTATTTCGTTGCGGTTAGCCGTTTCGCTAATCAATTTAT
>JAGCLN010000309.1 GCA_017646945.1 Clostridia bacterium
ACAAAGCGAAGAAGAACATTAGAAAGAAGCAGGGTCACAGACAGCCCTTTACCGCTGTTAAGATTACTGACATTGCTAAAGGAGAATAATTATTATGTTTTTAATTAGATTATTTGCTCATAAGAAAGGTGTTGGTAGTTCAAGAAACGGTCGTGATAGTGAAGCAAAGCGCTTAGGTATTAAGCGTTCTGACGGTCAAAAGGTACTTGCAGGTTCTATTTTAGTTAGACAAAGAGGTACTAAATTCTATCCCGGCAAAAACGTAGGTCTTGGTAAAGATTACACTTTATTTGCAACTGCAAACGGTGTGGTTAGATATGAAAGACTCGGTAAGGATCGTAAGCAAGTTTCAGTTTACGAAGCATAATTTAAGATAATAAAAAAGGATGGTTTGATGCCATCCTTTTTTTATTCGTTATAAGTTTATTCCATAGCGCCGTCCGCTTTAAATAATGGTTTTAAAAGGCTTGATAAAACCAAGTATCCTTCGTGATTTAGATGAAGGTTATCGCTTGTATAATCTGCAATTAAAAACCCTTTTTCGTTTGCGGTGTTTGCAAACAAGTTTACGAAAGTTGCGCCGTAAGAAGTTGCTATATAACGTATTTGCAGGTTAAGGTCTACAATCTTTTTCGTGTTATACAAAACGTTTATGCCGGGTATAGTTTCCGAAAGGGGAGGGGTTGAAACCAAATAAAGTTTTACTCCCGGTAAGTTTTCGTATATTTTGCGAACGATATTTTCATAATTTTGAAAATAAACGGCAGGGGGTATTCCGAAATTAACGTCGTTAGTTCCAATCATTAAAACCACGGCTTTTGGCGCGATATCAAAAACAGAAACGTCTAATCGGTTGAGAACGCCTTGCGTCGTATCGCCTCCGATTCCTCTGTTGTAAGTTGCTAAAGAAAGGTCTTGATAATAGTTATCAAGCGCGCATAAATCGATGTGAGAGTCGCCAACGAACACGATTTGACCTTTCGAAAGATTTAAATTTTGCATCGCAAAAGATAAAACTTTGCTGCTAAAGTAGTCTATATCGTTGTTTTTCTTTTGGCGCATTAAAGCGCAAGATAAAATTATAACCATAACGAGCAAAAGCGCAGAAACTATTGATAACACGGCGACTATTGTTTGTTTAGCGTTTAATTTTTTCATGCAAAACCCTACCTTTAAGTATTGCTGTAATTAAATGGTAATAAAAAACTGTGATAACCGAGTGAAAAATATGAGTGATTTTGTGAAAACTTCGTTATCACACGATTTTGCCGTCTTCCGCCGATTGAAAAATAACGTAGTACCCTTCGCTTAAAGGGTTGAAGGGGGATAGGGGTAAAAACCTGCAATAAGGCTTTAATTCGGCAGGGGCTTGCATATAGTTGCCTTTAACGGCGTAGCATAAATACTTAACCGAGCCGTTTTCGGTTATTCTTCCAACAGAGTAAAACCTATCGCTATCGTAATTGATTTTAACGAACTCGCTATTTGGAATAATAAGGCAGAGTTCCCTATCTTTTTCGTGGCAATAAATTATTTGGTTAAACTGCTGTTTGATTTGTTCGTAAAATCTTTCGCCTTTGAAGTTTTGAGAGAGTTTTTCATATAGTAAAGTCTCGCCACCTGCTTGGTCTTTTGGCGGGCTTTTTTTATCTTCAAAGTCCCTGTCGTTATCATTGAAATAAACGCGCTCGGTTTCATAATTTTCTCCTTCATAATAGTTGGTAACGGCTATTTCTTCATCGTTGTAATCGGGGGATAAGGAAACTACTTTTTGCAAGTCTTCTTCCCCTTGCTTATACGTTAAATAAAGTAGAGGACTCTTGGAGTTTTCTTCCGTAATCACGGCGGTAAAACCCTTTAAAATTTCGCTTTCGGGGATGGAAAAAACAAACTTTAAACCGCCGTTGCAACTTGCAAAATAATGCTTTTTTGTAGTTAAAAGGTGGCACGAAAACCCCGCTTTTTGCGTATTTATAACGTATATTTCGCCGTAAAGATTTGAATTGTTATCGCTGCTTAGTATTTTCAAAGTGGCGTTTACAAGGTGGCGCTCGCAACCGCTTGGTTTTTTAAAAATTAAAAACTCTTTCATATCGTTCTCCTTTTAAAAATATATTATTTTGAGTGGGTAAAAATAACGATTTTTAAAATATTTGAACATATTTTGCAAGTTGTGTGCCGTATGGCAACATATTTGACTAAAATTATTAAATTTTAGTGAAAACTGTTTACAATTTGCCAAACCTATGCTAAAATACTTATAGTGAAAAATTTGTGTTTATATAATAAACGCAAACAAATTAACGAAGATATTTTAATGGAGGCATTTTATAATATGAAGTACCAAATTAGTAACGAATTTACAACTAACAAGAACGTTTTAAAATTCGTTGAAGACAGCGCTAATCTTTGTAAGCCTGACAATATTGTTTGGATTACTGGTGACGAAGCTCAACTTGAAGGTTTAAGACAAGAAGCTTTAAAGACTGGCGAACTTATCAAACTCAACGAAGAAAAACTTCCCGGTTGCTACCTTCACCGTTCAGACGTTAACGACGTTGCTCGTGTAGAAGGCAGAACCTTTATTTGCTGTGATAAGCAAGAAGACGCAGGCCCCATCAACAACTGGATGGCTCCCGCTGAAGCATACGACAAAGTTGGTAAGATTTTTGACGGCGCAATGAAGGGCAGAACCATGTACGTTATCCCCTATTCAATGGGCGCGGTTGGTTCTACTTTCTCTAAAGTAGGTATCGAAGTTACCGACTCTATCTACGTAGTAGTATCAATGAAGATTATGACCAGAATCGGCAAGGCAGTTCTTGACGTTTTAGGTGACAGCAACGATTTCGTTCGCGGTCTTCACGCTAAAGCAGACCTTGACCCTGAAAAGAGATATATTCTTCACTTCCCTCAAGACAACACTATTTGGTCGGTTAACTCAGGTTACGGCGGAAACGTTCTTCTTGGTAAAAAGTGCTTTGCTCTTCGTATCGCATCTTATCAAGGTAAGAACGAAGGCTGGATGGCAGAACACATGCTTATCGTTGGTATTCAAAACCCCCAAGGCGAAATCAACTATATTACAGCTGCTTTCCCCTCTGCTTGCGGTAAGACCAACCTTGCAATGCTTATTCCCCCCGAAGTTTATGCAAACAAGGGTTACAAAGTATGGTGCGTAGGCGATGACATCGCTTGGCTCCGTGTTGGTAAAGACGGTAGACTTTGGGCTATCAACCCCGAAAACGGTTTCTTCGGCGTTGCTCCTGGTACTAACAAGAAGTCTAACCCCAACGCTCTTTACTCTACAATGAAGAACACAATCTTCACAAACGTTGCTTGGGACCCCGATACGACTCCCGTCGGGGGGGACGCACTGGCAAAAGATACTGCAGACAAGAAAAAGCCTGCTAAACTTATTGACTGGAAGGGTAATCCTTGGACTCCTGAAACCGTTGATAAAGACGGTAAAGAAGTTAAGGCTGCTCACCCCAACAGCCGTTTCACCGCACCTGCTATCAACTGCCCCTGCATTTCTTCTGAATTCGAAGCACCTGAAGGCGTGCCCGTAACTGCAATCGTATTTGGTGGTAGACGTGCTAAGACTGCTCCGCTCGTATATCAATCAAGAGATTGGAATAGCGGTGTATTCGTAGGTTCGATTATGGCGTCTGACACTACGGCGGCGGCAACTGGCGCGGTAGGCGTTGTAAGACGTGACCCAATGGCAATGCGTCCTTTCGTTGGCTACAACATGGCAGATTACTTTGCACACTGGGTAGCAATGGGCGATAAGATTAAAAATCAACCTAAAATCTTCAACGTTAACTGGTTTAGAACTGA
>JAGCLN010000310.1 GCA_017646945.1 Clostridia bacterium
CACTATTATTGCCGTTCAATTTAATAAGCATTTTACTATAATGCTCTTTAAAACGCTTAGCGAACTTTTATTTGCTGTTCAGTTATTCTTTTTAGCATCTTATACGGGGTTTGCAATGAACCTTTTAAGCGTGTTTAGAAACGTTATATTCGTTTACGCAGTAAGGAAGAAAAAACCTATACTTCCTTGGATTATAGTATTTTCATTAGTAGCGCTTGCAACTGGCGTTACAACCGCTGTGTTATCTTGGAACTCTTCCCTTTCGTCAATGCAAGAAAGGTTTAATAGCGCAACGCTCGTTATGATTTTTGCTATACTTGTATCACTTCTTCCTATCGCTGCTAAAATCACCACTACTTTTGCTTACGCTTGCAAGAATCCGCATAAACTTCGTATGATAAACCTTCCGTCAGTTATCGCTTGGCTTATTCACGATATTATCATATTCTCTATCGCGGGTATGTCAAACAACGTATTTGCTATCGTTTCAATCACCGTTGCGGAAATTAGATTTAGAAAAATTAAGTTTGAAGACGATAAAACACCTACCACTTTAAATAATCAAGGGGAACAATCCGCATAATATGAAAATTACAGTTTTAGACAAGCCAAGTTTTACAGTTGGCGATATCAATCTTGAAAATTTAGATAAACTCGGCGAAGTTTCCTACTATGGCATTCTTCCCCGTAACGAAGTTATTAAAGCGTGCTACAATGCCACCGCCGTTATTTGCAACAAAACGCTATTTGATAAAGAAATGATTGAATCTTTACCTAACCTTAAATATATCGGCGTTACCGCAACCGGCTATAACAACGTTGATTTAAGTTTTGCAAAAGAACGCGGTATCGTTGTTGCTAACGTTCCAGGGTATTCTACGGTTGACGTTGCTCAACACGTTTTCGCATTTATTCTTCATCACTCTAATAAAGTTGACGTTTACGATAATTCCGTTAAAAACGGTGACTGGCTTAAAAGTATCACCTTTTGCTACTTTGACTATCCGCTTTGCGAATTGAGTGGAAAAACGCTCGGCATATTCGGTTACGGCGATATCGGTAAACAAGTTGCTAAAATCGGCGATGCGTTCGGTATGAAAGTTTTAGTTCATACGAGAACCATCCCAACAAATTGCCCTTACAGTTTAGTTGATAGAGAAACTCTCTTTAAAGAAAGCGATTATTTAACTATTCATTGCCCACTTAACCAGCAAACAAAAGGATTAATAAACGAAAACACCCTTTCGCTTATGAAAAAGTCTGCCGTGCTTATAAATACTTCACGCGGGCCCGTTGTTGATGAAAAGGCTTTGAGATACGCGCTCGATAACAAAGTTATCGCCCACGCTTATCTTGACGTTTTGGCTGTTGAGCCCATGCAAAAAGATTGCCCGCTTATCGGCGCTAAGAACTTAACGCTCACACCACATATTGCTTGGGCACCAACCGAATCACGCCAAAGGCTTATGGATATAGTTGCAAGCAACGTTCAAGCGTTTATTGACGGTAAGCCACAAAACGTTGTTAATAAATAAAAATAAAGACAGTTCCTAATTGAACTGTCTTTTTTATTAGGTTAATTTTTACCGTCTTTCTTTATAAGTTTTAAATAGATTAAGTAGAATAGAACGAGATATACAACGAATATTCCCACAACGGCAAGCGGATAAATTACCGCATTTCCACCAACTAAATCATAAATAATACTATACGGCGTTCCATCGTGATACATTAAAAACATATAGTTATAATCAACAATTAAGTTTGCAACGTATGCCATACAAGAGAATATGAGCAATATCGCTACCGTTATAATAAAGTTTTCCTTCTTTAAACTTATCATACCCGATATTGCAATATAAAGAGATGCGAAACCAGAAATCGAGTGAGTTATTCCCGAGAATACGTTATCCATTGAAAATACTGGATACGCGCCGTAGTTTTGCGTTGCGCCTACCGTTCCAAACACCGCGCCTAAAATACCAAAGGTCAAAACAAAGTCTAAGCAGGCTTGTTTAATTCTGCCCTTGCAAAACGCCGCCGCAGGAATAGCGAGTAACTGAATACTGCATAAAAACAACGGTAAAACGTAAAGCCAATGCATCGGATTTTGTGTTCTTATACATAAAACGACAATCTTGATAATTTCAAAGCCGTTAATCAAGAACGCGCATGCAATTAAAACCTTGTTCTTTTCTTTATCGGTCTTGTTTTTATTTCTTTTACCAAAGAAAATTGCTAAGCTTACCATTAAAATCATAAGTATGGAAACTTGCAATATGTGTTGCCACGACCACGCGCCTTCAGCAGTTCTCAAAAAACTGAAATTTCCGTTTACATCTTTTTTTAAGCCGAAAAACTCTAACATTTTAATCTCTCCATTTTTCTAAATTTTTATATTAACTAAAGCAGTCGTCTTGCCTTTTAAGTTTGTTTGCGCTACTTATTACGAACTGTAATAAAATTATCGTTATAAGTATCAATATTCCACATACGATAATACCCAAGTCGTAACTGCCTGTTAAACTGTAAAACGAATTCATTATAGGGTCGCCTACGGCGTAACCCACTTGATTTAGCGATACGAACACGCCAAGAACTTTCGCAAACGATTTTTCGCCAAACAAGTCTTTTGAATATATTGGTAAAAGCACCGTTTCAAGCGGAATTGCAATTCCAAATAAAACAGAACAAATAACGCCTAAAACAAAACCGGTAAAAGAACCGTCGATAAACAACATTATCATAATAGATAATAAAGCGGCAACAAAATCGCTAGTTATCGTTATTCTTAAACCAAAACGGTCGTACATTATGCCTTTTAAAAACTTGAAAACCGCAAGGAAAGTTGTGTATATTCCGGCAATTACGTTAAGCCTTTCACTACTTACACCGCGGTCAGTAAAGTGAGCGGCATAGTTGCCAACCACACCCGTTAAACAAACCCCCGTTAAGAATATGCAAACACACGCTAAGTAAAAATATACCTTTTTAGTAGCCTGAGAATAGTCAATGCCTACCCAGTTTGCTTTTTTATCCTTTTCACTTAAAACTTCGCCGTCTTTGACGGGCGTTTGTTTAGGTTCTCTATATAATATAATGATAACGAGTAAGGCAAATAAGGATACGAGCGTCATTATATAAAAGGCGTTTCTATACCCGAAAGTTCCACTCGATATTATCGGTGATATTACAAACGCAACGACTGAGCCTGCCACACCGTTAGCGCAAAGAACAAGCCCCATTATAGTTCCCTTGTTTCTTCTGCACGCTTTATTAACAACGTAACCGATTATCGCCGTGCTTGCAAACGAAAAACCCACGCCGAGCAACGCTCCGCCAAGGTATAAAAGCCAAACGCCGTTTGCAAACGCATAGCACAAAGGCGCTAAAGTGAGAGCAATAAAACCTAAGATAATAAGTTTTCTCGTTCCAAATTTTGCAACTAAATACCCGAAAAAGATATTTATTATTGCTGTAACACTATATCTTATAGTGTTTACAAAAGAATAGAGAGTTCTATCCATATCAAGCGCTTCCGTCATAGGAACTACGAATAGCCCCTTTTGAGCCCAAAGCCCAAGACCGCAGAACACTATCACAAAACAAAGCGTAATCGTTAGCCAAGTCTTATTTTGTTTTGAAGTAGTTTTTTCCATGATTAATCGTTTTCAATAACTTTCTTTAAAAATTCAAGCCCGTCCCTAATACCGTCAAGGCAAACTTCTCTACCTTCAAACTCTAAACTAATATATCCGTCGTACTTAGCCTGTTTAAGCGCGTTAATGCACGCTTTAACAGGAACAACACCGTGGCCTAAGATTGTTCCGCGAAGATAATTTCCGCCCGTCGTAACAGTCCACCAACCACCCGGCTTTAACACGTCTCCACTCTTAAACAAAAAGTCTTTAGCGTGAACGTGGAAAGCGTAACCGGAAACTCTTGAAAGCGCGGTAATAGGGTCTTCATCAACGCATAAGAAGTTACCAATATCTACCAGCATACCAAAGTTTTTATTGTTAACCTTTTTAATAACTTCTTCAACCCTATACGAATCGCCAAATGAAAAACCGTGATTTTCCGTGCAGGTTTTAATTCCTTTTGACTTTGCGTAATTTGAAAGCTCATCAATATATTTATACGTTTCTTCAATTGCATCTTTATAGGTGTATAACGGCTCGTCGCGAAGTTCAAAAGTAACGTCGTGGCGCATAAGCGGAGCACCTAAAACTTTTGCTATGTCAACGCAAGTTTTAAGCCTTTCACACTCTTTTTTAGGGTCAGGCAAAAACAAACCCGTAACCGTATAAGATACGATATCTAACCCTATCTTTTCACAATGCGCTTTTATTTCCTTAGCCATTTCAATAGGGTCGCCAAGTTTACCCCACTTTTCATTAACAAGGTCAATAAACTCAATACCGTCAAAACCCATCTCTTTTGCAATATCGCAAATTTCTAAATAACTGCACTTGGTTTCTTGCAAATATCTATAAAAACTGTATGAAGATACGCTTGTTTTCATAATAAACTTTCCTTTATAACCGATTTTATTTTACTAATATAAAATCCCCCCAGATTTTCTGGGGGAAAGCATTGGAGCTGGTGATCAGACTTGAACTGACGACCTGCTGTAACCAAGCAAAGCGAAGGTGTTGGCGGTATCGCCAAATTACGAATCAGCGTTTTGCAAGGCAAAACATTCGTAATCGTTCCCCTTATTTAGATTGATACAATAATTCCCCCAGATTTTCTGGGGGAAAGCATTGGAGCTGGTGATCAGACTTGAACTGACGACCTGCTGATTACGAATCAGCTGCTCTACCGACTGAGCCACACCAGCATATTGATTTAACTACTTAACTAGTATATCAACAATTATTAAATTTTACAAGTAAATTAAATCAATTTTATAAAAAAAGGCGTTTTGAAACGCCTTTTTATTATGCTTTCCAAAGGCTATGTAAATTGCAATATGCGTAAACTTCTAAAACCTTTTCACTATCGGTAAGCGCAAATTCAACGCTAGGTTTAATGTTAGGTTGTAAATTTTTAGTTTGAACACCTTTATTTGTAACGATTGTTATCCATTCAATAAAGTGTTCTTCGGTCATCGGGTGCGACACAGCGCCAACGTTTACAATTACTCTATAACCAGAAACGGTATAAACGGGAACGTGCTTTTCTACTGATGCGTCAGTAGTTCCTGCAACAAGTTCTTGCATAGGTGCGCCACAGCAAACGGTTGGAACTTTAGTTTCTTTTACAGTTGAAACGATTTTACCACAAGTTTTACAAATTAAGTATTTCATATCTTTACTCCTTTATTTTTCTATTGATAATAGGCAAATGCGCCTTTTCTTCTTTATTAAAGCCAAATAATATCATTGTTATTGCGTATACGATAATAAACGCGATAACACCTAAAACAAATTTTAAAAGCACACTCGTAAATATGAGCGTTGCTAAATACGATGCAACCGCACTAAGTATTAAGCATATCCAAATACCGCTAAAAATTCGGCGGTAGATTTTTATCATATTAAACTTATACTTCTTAAAGTAGTAAATATTCATTATGATAACGCTACCGATTAAGAAACTTGCCGCCGTGCCGATTGCCGCCGCAAAGTAATTGAAATAGTAAGTTCCAACTAACGTTATAACTGCGTTTAAAACCGTTGTTGCAAGTAATATTAGCGTTCTAAAACCCAAATTATTTTGCGCTCTTAATATTGAAAGACAAACGTTAACCGAAAGTTCAAGTAACGACGGCGCCATAAGAATTAAAACTATCAAGTAAACGTCTTCAAATCCCGCGCCTAACCATAGTGATACAAATTGTTTGCCTACTACTATAAACCCTGCTAACGCCATACCGAGTAGCATAAATTGAATTCTTCCGATTTTTACAACGAGTTTTTGAGTGTTAGTCAAAGCGTCGTCATCATTTTTAATAGCGAGAGTAACGGTTGGTAGCATTACGCTCGAAACAGACGTTGAAAGTTGCTCGAACATAGCAAAAATCAAAAGACCCATCGAGTAAACGGTAACTGCATTAGAGTTTACTAACGCTCCAACGATAACGTTATCAAGATTACCGTTAATCTGTGCCGCAATAGACGTTATAAAAAGCAATACCGTAAAAACGAAAGACGACTTAAATAAAACATTATCCCACTTTTTAAGTTTTACTTTGATTTTGAGCTTGAACGCTATATAGATAAGTTCAACGAATATGATGAGCACCGTAAGCGCCAAATCAATAATTACAAGCGTTACTGAATTTGTGAAAAATTGCAGTAATAAAACTATAAAAAGTATTCTAAATAACAACCTGATAACCTTTAAGCCGTTGGCAAAGGTAAAGTTGTTATAGCCCGTTATTATACCGTTTAAAACGTTTTCAAACACGTGCGCACATATACCAGCGCTAAGATAGATAAAAAGCTCTTTAGCCTTAACGATTTCGCTTGCGGTTAAACCCGAAGAAAACATCGTATCAATAAAGAAATAAAGACCCAAGCAAACGCCCGCAATAATTAGTATAATTATTGCCGCTTGCAAAAAGCACATAGCAACGTAATTTGGAATTTTATCTTCTTCCTTATCCGCTCTAAATTTTGATATATAGCGAAGTAGCGTTCCGCCGAGCCCCAAATCTAAAACCATCAATGAAGCGGTAAAAGAAGAAATAGTCTTATAAACGCCATACTCAGCGTTACCTAATCTTCCTAAAATATAAGGGGTAATAAAAAAACCGTATAACGTGTTTAATATTATCAAAATATACGATAATATCGCACCCCATTTCACTTCATTTTTAGCCATTATTTATCTTCCTTAAATAATTATTTTAAAAGGTTGGTTTCAATTTCTAAAAGTTTTGCAAAGTCGTTTTCCCAGTTGATTTCATCAGCCAAGATAACGGCGTTTTTAGCGCAAGTGTTATAAAACTCTTTGTCAGTATAAAGTTTAAGTACCGCCGCCGCAAAAGTTTCCGGCTTGTCATCTATTAATACTATACCAAACTTATACTTATCGTTGAGATAACGATGCTCAGGTATGTTTGACATTATTACGGGAAGCCCCGCCGCCGCATACTCGAACAACTTGTTTGAAACGGAAAGAGCAAAGTTTAAACAAATATTTTCCGTCATAGCAACGCCTACTCGCGATTTTGTTGCCATAGGAATAAGTTCTTGAACTAAAACCTTAGGATAGAAAATAACGTTCGTTGCATCTAATTCGCGCGCCCTATCTTTAAGCGACTGTTCCATTACGCCAAAGCCACGAAGCGCAAGTTTAATCTCAGGAAAATCTTTTAGGTGGGTAGACGCTTCGACCATTACGTCATACCCCCTACCCGCGTAAAATTGACCGTGATTTAGAACTTCAAATCCTTCGTTTTTTTCAAGTGGTTCACACTTTTCAGATTTAAGAGTGCAGTTTGTAACTACCAAAGGTCTTTCTATTTTATACTTTTTAGCAAAATATTCTGCCGCAGCGTTGCTTACGCATACCATTTTATCTATTTTTTTAACAAGCCTACGCTCGATTGTCTTTAAATAACGAGCGTATAAAGGTCTTTTTATTAACCCTATGTTTTCCGTGCAAATCTCGTGCGAATCGTATATGAGTTTACACTTTAACTTTCTTGCTGCGTAATACGATGGAATAAGCGCGTCTAAATCGTTAGCGTGAATAACGTCAGGCTTATAACTTATAATTGCGTTAGATATATTAGTTTTTCTTATCTTATCGCGTTTGAGTTTTCTTAAAACGTTTTTTTGTTTGCCAAGAAAGTTTTTATCTTGCATAACGATAGTATGCTTGCAAGGAATAGTTTTGAGTTTTTCTTCATCGTATCTGTTACACTCAAAACCAACGCAAGATAAATCTACACCGCTATTATTATATTCAACTAATTGTTTCCTAACGCGCGGGTCATACCACACGGAATTGCAAACAACAACGCAAACTTTCATATTCCACCTAAAATTAAAGTTCAGTATATCCTTTTTCTAAAATATCGGCTATGCGCTTACAAGCAAGGCCATCGCCGTAAGGATTGCTTGCTTTTGCCATTTTATCGTACTCGTTTTCATCTTCTAATAAGAGTTTAAAGTTATCGTAAATAACCTTTTCATCCGTGCCAACGAGTTTTAAAGTGCCCGCCTTAATACCTTCGGGTCGCTCGGTCGTATCTCTCATTACGAGTACGGGTTTACCAAGTGACGGCGCTTCTTCTTGAATTCCGCCAGAATCGGTTAAAATTATATAACTTCTTGATAAAAAGTTATGGAAATCTAATCCTTCTAACGGCTCGATAATCCTAATTCTATCCGAATCACCTAAAACGTCTGCCGCCGCCTTTCTTACAACGGGATTCATATGGATAGGATAAATCGCCTTAATATCTTCGTGCTCGTCTAAAACCCTACGAATCGCCCTAAACATATTGTACATAGGCTCGCCTTGATTTTCACGGCGGTGAGCGGTAATCATAATAAGTCTACTACCTTTAGCCCATTCAAGTTCAGGGTGTGTGTAATCTTTTCTTACGGTAGTTTTAAGCGCGTCAATAGCGGTGTTACCGGTAATAAAGATACTTTTTTCATCTCTACCTTCTTTCAAAAGGTTGTTCTTTGAAAGTTCAGTAGGCGCAAAATTATACTTTGAAATTATCGATACCGCTTGCCTATTAAATTCTTCGGGGTAAGGGCTATAAATATTATAAGTTCTAAGCCCCGCTTCAACGTGCCCAACGGGAATTTGAAGATAGAAACAAGCAAGGGCGGTAACGAAGGTTGTTGAAGTGTCACCATGAACCAAAACAACGTCCGGCCTTTCTTTTTCTAAAATTTCTTTTATACCGTTTAAAATGTTGGTTGTAATATCGAAAAGCGTTTGCTTTTCTTTCATAATAGACACATCGTATTCGGGCGTAACGTTAAACGCACCAAGAACTTGGTCAAGCATTTGGCGGTGTTGACCTGTTACGCATACTATCGTTTGTATATCCTTTCTTGATTTTAACTCGTTAACGAGCGGACACATTTTTATCGCTTCCGGCCTCGTGCCGAAAACAAGCATTACTTTTTTCATAAATACCCTGCCTTATAAGTAATAAGTTCCATCTAAGTTGCAAATCTTTTTAGTATCAAATACAACTTTGTTTTTAAGCTTATCAATATTTTGTTTAATTTCGTTGTGGTTTACCATAATAACGACCATATCTACGTCATCTAAGAACTTATCTAAATCGTGATATTGATTTTTAACTATATCCTGAGTAATATACGGGTCGTAAACCTTTAAAGGTTCTGCAAGATGGCGTTCTTGACATTCTAAAAGTTGCAACGTGGGTGATTCTCTATAATCGTCAACGTTTTCTTTGTAAGTTAAGCCGTAAAGACCAACTCTTTTAATATCGGTTAAACCCTTTTCTTTCATAATGGTGTGAATTCTATTCAAAACAAACTCTGGCATACTATCGTTAACTTTCATTGATTGCCAAATAACGTTTGTAAGTGACGGATAATCGCCTACTAAGAACCACGGGTCAACCGAAATACAATGCCCACCTACGCCAGGACCAGGGGTTAAGATGTTAACTCTTGGGTGCATATTGCAAATCTTAATAATTTCGTAAACGTCCATATCGTCGTGACGGCAAATTTTAGCAAGTTCGTTAGCGAACGCAATATTAACCGCGCGGAAAGTGTTTTCAACTACCTTAGTCATTTCAGCAGTTTTGATATCGGTAACCACTATTTCGCCAAGGCAGAAGGAAGAATATAATTTTTTAATCTTTTCGCCAACGGCCTTATCGTCTGCACCGATAGTTCTATTATTGTGTAAAAGCTCGTAAACCATATTGCCGGGGATAATTCTCTCAGGCGCGTGAACGAGATTGATATCTTTACCGATAACAAAGCCTTTTTCTTCGA
This sequence comes from Clostridia bacterium, assembly GCA_017646945.1. Lineage (GTDB taxonomy): Bacteria > Bacillota > Clostridia > Christensenellales > Borkfalkiaceae > HGM11412. The sequence goes on from JAGCLN010000310.1 coordinate 9,954, forward strand.
TTATAGGGCGTACGAAACGGTCGATTGTGCCGGGCGATACGGTAGATTCTATTACCACCGTTGCACCCTTTGGGCAAATCTTCATAATTTCTTTAACCGCAGCGTTTACGTAGCAAGCGTCAACTTTCTTGCTAAATTTATCGTAGGGCGTGGGTACTGAAACAATGTAAGTGTCAGTCACTTGATATTCGGTTGTAGATTTAATGCCCGATTTTACCGCATCTTGAAAGAGTTCATCTAAACCGTCTTCTTTAAAAGTGGTTTTACCTGCGTTTAAAGTAGCGACTAATTCTTTGTTATAATCAGTTCCAACAACTTCTACACCGTGAGATGCAAGCATCAATGCGGTAGGTAAACCGATATATCCAAGTCCGATTACGTTTATCATTTGTTTTCTCCTTTAATACTGCTAATTATTGCATTCAATTTAAACGGCAACAACACGCGTTTTCCATCTATTTTTTCTAAATCTAACGGATTTTCAATACTCGTCATAGGCGGTTTGGGTTTCTTGCAAATGTTTTTATTAAAGAACGTTCCCACTAAAACGAAGAAGTAGGTAGACCTTAAATAAGAACTTGAAATCAACAAGTGAACAAAGCCTATCGTTATAAGTAACGAAATTAAATAACCGTAATGATTTTTACTAAACAAGTAATTGTTAATTATTCCTATGCAAATAGATACGAATAATATTGAGCCTATTAATACGTCAAACTGATAGATAATTTCAATGTAAATATTGTGAGCGTAAGTTCCGTCAACATAAATAACGTAACCTTTATTACCAACTAACCCCTTAGTTGCGGCAATATCGGCAAATAAACCCCTTACCTTGTAAGGCGCCGTCTTTAAGTCTGCAAGTAAGAAATCGGCAATAACGTCTCTACCCGTACTTTCAATAATTTCACCGTTTACTAATCGCTCTAAAAATCTTACACTTACGCCTATACTATCAAATAAATCAATCATCCATAAAAGAAGCGAATTGCCAAGGCTTGTAAATATTATAAAGCAAACTACCGCCGATAGCGACAATAAAATCATAACGGTCTTTTTAATGCTGAACGTTTTAAATCCAAGTAAAACCACACACGCCGCAACGCATAAAAGCGGGCCTCTCGTTCCTTGCATGAGCAAGAATATAACACCTGCAAACGACAATGCTAAGCGAAGTAAAATAGTAGAAATAGGAATTTTCTTTTCAACTACCGAGCCGATAATTATTAAAACTGACGGCAATATTCTATAAGCAAATTCCATATTATCGTCTTTCATTTCAATTTGAGTGTTTTTATAAAAAAGATACACCACGTTTACAAGCAAGGTAAATACCGCACCGTACAGTAAATAACGCTTAATATTTTGATTAAACTTCATGCAAGCGCCGTAAAATAACGCCGGCATTAACGATAAATATAAACTGCTAAATCTTTCAACGGTAAATGCGGAATTGGGGTTATCTTTTTCTTTAACGTACATAA
>JAGCLN010000311.1 GCA_017646945.1 Clostridia bacterium
GTTATTTTTTTTGTTATTTTTTTGTTTTATAATTAAAACAAAGCTAAAAACGGCTAAAATTTGAACTTTTATGGAGAAAATAATGAAGTTTGGGTATTTTGACGATAAAAATAAAGAGTACGTAATCACAAGGCCCGATACCCCTACGCCTTGGTTTAACTACCTTGGCAACGGTGGTTTAAGCGCAATAATTTCAAACAATGCGGGCGGGCTTGTGTTTGACGGTGACCCCTGTAAAAAGAGAATTACGAGATACAAGTATAATCAACTTCCTGCCGATAGGCAAGGGCACTTTTTATACCTTCGCGATATGGAAACCGGTGCGTACTGGTCACCGACTTGGCAACCGGTATTAAAAGACCTTGATTTTTACGAGTGCCGTCACGGGCTTGGTTATACCGTGATTAAAAGTTCGTATAAGGGAATTGAAGCGGAAATTACTTATTTTATTCCGAGCGGCAAAAAGTACGCTAACTGGCAAGGTAAAATCACTAACAAGTCGGGCAAGCCAAGAAAAATAAAAATGTTTTCATATATGGAATTTTCAAGTCCCGTTGCCGCTAACGATATAAACGCCGAGTGGGCGCGTTACTTTATGACTTGTAAGTGTGAAGACGGCGTTATTATTTTCGACCCGTCATCTCAAGCGCTTGCGCGTTTTGATATGTTTTCGGTATTCGGCACTAACTTGGAAGTTGACGGCTACGATTGTTGGCGCGATGCTTTTATAGGTCCGTTTAGAAGTGAAAGCAACCCTATCGCGGTTGAGCGTGGATACTGTGGCAATAACGATATCAATGCCGACCACGCTTGCGCTACCCTTTCTTCTACCATTGAACTTGAAGGCGGCGCTTGCAAAGATTTCGTTTATGCAATCGGCGTGGTGGATAATAGAGCTGACGCAAAGTCGTTTATCAAAAACGCTACCGATAGCGAGCAGTCTAAAAAGGCGCTTGAAGAAATTAAAGAGAGTTGGGCAAAGCATTTAAGCTACGTTCACGTTGAAACGCCTGACGAGTTGATTAATACCTTCTTAAACGTATGGCATCAATATCAATGCGCTATGACTTTCAACTGGTCAAGGTTTATCTCTTACTATGAACGCGGTGTTGACCGTGGCTGGGGTTTTAGAGATAGTATGCAAGATATTTTAGGTGTTGTTCACGCCTTGCCTGAAAAGGTTAAAGACCGCATTAAAACCCTTTTGAAAATTCAACAGTCCAACGGTAACGCCAAAGAAGTTTATTATCCAGGTTCTGGCGAAGCAATCGGCGGTGGCCGTTCAGACGACCATATTTGGTCTATATTCTCAACCTGCACTTACGTTAGGGAAACGGGCGATTTTGCCTTCCTTGACGAACTTGTTCCTTACGTTGACGGAGGCGAGGGTACGGTGCGCGAACACCTTATCAAAGGTCTTGATTTTACTAGGAATAATTGTGGAGAACACGGTATTCCTTTGTTTTTGAAAAACGACTGGAACGACACTCTTGCACCTATCGCGCGTGACGGAAAAGCCGAAAGCGCGTTCGTATTCTTCCAAGCGGCGCACGCCGTTTACGAACTTATTGAATTGTTTAAGTTCGTTGGCGATAGCGAAAGCCTTGCTTGGGCGGAAGAGTATTATAGTTGGTGCCGTGAAACGTATCCTAAACTTTGGGACGGCAAGTGGTTTATCCGCGCGTTTACTGATAAGGGCGAAAAGTTTGGAACTGATGAAGACGAGTTTAATAAAATTTTCTTAAATCCGCAGTCTTGGGCGGTACTTTCAAGGCTCCCCTCACAAGAGCAAGGCAACTTGGCGTTCGATAACGTAAATAAATACTTATTCTGCGAGTTTGGTTGCATATCGCATCACCCTGCGTCATCGGGCTTTAACCGTGATGAAAAGAGTTTCTGCGGTATTCAAACGGGCATTAAGGAAAACGGCGGTGTGTTCTATCACGCAAGCACTTGGGCGATAATCGCGCAAACGCTTTTAGGAAGAAACGAAGATGCGTTTAAACTCTATCGCGCGGCGCTTCCTATTAGAAGAAACGATATTTCAGATCGAACTCTTATCGAGCCGTATTGTTACGCATCTGCTATGCTTGGTCCTGCTCACGAGCGCTACGGCGCAGGTTCTAACTCGTGGCTTACGGGAACGGCGTCTTGGATGTTCTTGGCGGTAACTCAGCACATATTCGGGTTTAGGCCGTCTTACGGTGGGCTTACTATTGACCCTTGTATTCCGCTTGCTTGGAACGGCTTTAAAATGGATAGAAAGTATAGGGGTATTAACTGCCACTTATCCGCGCCTAAACTTCCGTGCGAAAACGCGCGCGCAAAAGCGCTTATCGTAAACGGCAAAAAGATTGACGGCAACTTTATCCCTTACGATTTAATCGCAAATGAAAAAGAAGTTTGTATCGAGGTTGTTTTCTAATTAGGCAATAAGTACTTGTGTAAGTTAAAACCACACAATTTGAGAGATAAAAACGATAATTATTAAATATTTTGAGGATATTATGAAAATCACTTTAAAAGATTTAACTTTAGATGAAAAGATTTTTCTATTAGTTGGTAAAGATGGTTGGAGGGTTAACGATTTAAACGGAAAACTTCCAAAAGTTAGAATGAGTGACGGACCTAACGGTTTGAGATACGTTAAAACCAAAGATGATAACGGCAACGTTGGTGTAGGTTTGTACGACGAGGGAATTGAAAATTGCACGGCTATGCCAAACGTTTCTTCACTTGCTAATACTTGGAATAAAGACCTTGCTTATCTTATGGGTGAAACGATTGCGGACGACTGCGTTGAAAGAGACGTTGACATATTGCTTGCGCCCGGTGTTAACATTAAAAGAACCCCTCTTTGTGGAAGAAACTTCGAGTATTTTTCTGAAGACCCGCACCTTGCGGGTGAACTTTCTAAAAAGTATATCGAGGGTTTACAAGACAAGGGCGTAGGCGCAACGCTTAAGCATTTTTGTGTGAATAATCGCGAGTATAATAGACCAACTCAGTCAAGCGAAGTTGATGAAAGAACGTTGCACGAGATTTATCTTCCTGCATTTGAAAAGGCACTTGAGGCAAAGCCTTGGGCGGTTATGAGTTCGTATAATCCTATAAACGGTGTTTACGCTGCGGAAAACCGCGCCATCTTGAAAGATTTGCTCCGCGATGAACTTGGGTTTGACGGGCTTATTATGTCTGACTGGTGGTCCGTGCCTAATTCTTGGCGAGCAATAAAGGCAACGCTTGATTTAGAAATGCCACTTAGAAATAGTGCGTTTGGTCAAATTAAGTATGGGCTTGAAAAAGGTTATATAACCGAGGCGGATATTGATGAAAGAGTGGAAAAGGTTTTAGCCCTTATAAGAAAAGTTGCTAACGCAACGAAGAAAGTTTCTTATACCAAAGCCGAGCGCCACGAAAACGCTTTAAAGATTGCAAGAGAGAGCGTTGTATTATTAAAAAACGACGGTGTGTTGCCTATTAAGAGTGGTAAAGTGGCAGTTGGCGGCTCAGGGGCTATGGGCGGTGGCGGTAGTGCGTACGTTAAAACGGATTACGTTCAACCTCCGCTTGCCGAACTTATTACCGCTAACTTAAACGGAAACGGTGAGGCAAAATCTACCGCTATGTTTGTTGATACGATTGAATCTAACAGACAAAGCCTTTTTTATAATCTTTGTTACAATAGCGATTATGCCGTTATCGTTGTTAAAACGGATAGAAACGTTGAAGTAGAAGGTTTTGATAGAGAGACTTTGAGCCTTACGAGAACGCAAATTGATATTATTAAAAACGCTACCAAGTACTGCGAAAAGGTTGTCGTTGTGTTAAGTTCGGGCGCGCCCGTTGACGTTAGCGAGTTTGAAAGTGACGTTTCGGCAATTTTGCAAGGCGGTTTTGCCGGCGAGTGCTTTAACGAGGCGGTTGCCGATATTATAACGGGCAAGGTTTCGCCGAGTGGTAAACTTGCGGAAACGTACCCGTTGTCGCTTGAAGACGTGCCTTGTGGTTTCCGTGGCGACGGCTTCGTTGATATGTATAACGACGGGGTGTTCGTTGGCTACCGTTATTACGATAGTTACGGTGTTCCGGTTGCTTATCCGTTTGGTCACGGGCTTTCTTACGCCGAGTTTGTATATAGCGATTTAGAACTTATAAAAATGGGTGAAACCGACCTAAAGGTTAAGTTTAAGGTTAAAAACACATCTTCAA
>JAGCLN010000312.1 GCA_017646945.1 Clostridia bacterium
AAACGACTGACAAATAGCCCGAAAGCGATTCTAAATCGCTAATAATCGCGTTTTTACTTATAAAGAGTAAATTTTTAGCATTGTAATCATCTAAATAGTCTTTAGCGAGTTCGCTTACGTTTTCATTAGAACCGTCAACAGTAATCGTTTCAAGCTCGATATCCGTTACCTTAAACGCCGATGCAAAACAAAAAATTGCTACCGTAACAAACAGTAAACAAGTTATTAAAACGAGCAATTTTTTGTACTTCATAATTCTATCCTTTCGTAATATCCGCGCCGAGTTGTTTTAATTTTTTATCAATTTCAAAGTATCCGCGTTCAATAACTTCAAGCCCACTTATCTCGCTCACACCTTCCGCGCCGAGCGCCGAAATAATAAGACCTGCGCCACTTCTTAAATCACTTGCGTTCAAAACTGCACCGTGCAAGCGATTAGTTCCGTTTATAACCGCCCTATTCCCGTCAATATAAATATTGGCGTTCATTTTTTTAAGTTCGTTGGCAATAGCAAAACGGTTTTTGAAAACGCCTTCTTCAATAACGGTTTTTCCATTAAGCGAACAAGCGTAAGCAAGCAACGGCGATTGCAAATCAGTGGGAAACGACGGGTACGGCGCAGTTTTAATAAAACCAAGACCGTTACCAACACCGCAACACTTTAAATATATTTTATCACTTTCAAGTGATATTTTGCAAGTGTTATTGTAAATTTTTTTAATTAATGAAGTATTATGTAAAAAATTTGCGCCCGATATTTCAACTTCGCCACCCGTATTTAAGGTAGCAAGCATATAAGTACCAACTTCTATCCTATCCGTTATAGGCTTAAAGTAACTTATTTTGTTAGTTAGTTTCTTTACACCGTGAACGGTTATCCTACTCGTACCCGCGCCGTATATCTTTGCGCCAAGCCTATTAAGAAAGGAACATAAACACGCGATTTCCGGCTCTTTTGCCGAGTTTATTATTACGGTTTCACCTTCGGCAAGGCAAGACGCCATTATCAAATTTTCAGTAACGCCAACGCTTGGAAATGGCAATTCAATTTTTGCTCCCGTTAATTTTTCCGCCCTTAAATATAAATGCTCGCTACCCGACACTTCCGCCCCGAGCATTTTAAGACCGTCCAAGTGCATACCGATAGGTCTTTCACCAAAGTTGCAACCGCCGGGGGTTACTGCGGAAACCTTTCTAAACCGAGCAAGTAGCGGACCTAATAAAAATACCGATGCGCGTATTTTTTTAGATAGTTCGCACGGCAGTTCCGGAATATATACTGACGAACAGTCAACAAACAGCGTATCGCCTTCGTAACGATACTTACCGCCTAAACTCTTTATAATATCAAGCATTACCGAAACGTCACCTATTTCATTGCAATTTAAAAACCCCACCTCAAAGTCGAGTAGCACGCAAGAAGCAATTAGTGGTAAAATTGCATTTTTTGCGCTTTTAACGTCAACTTTGCCGTAGAGTTTGTTTTTGCCGTTAATTATAAGTTTACTCATATAACACCTTTAAACAAATTTGATAAGTTATATATCATATTATGTTTAAAAGTTAAATACGGTTAAACTAAATTTTATCCCTATCCTTAGATATACTATGCAAAACGCCGAAAGCCGTCATAAACACTATTAAAGAAGTGTTTCCCGAACTAATTAGCGGAAGCGGTAAACCAGTTGGCGGAATGCTACCGCTAACAACGAGCGCGTTTATTAAAACTTGAATTGAAAACACGGTAGTAATTCCAAAAGCCGTCATAAACCCGAAAAACGTATTGCAAGAAATAGCCGTTTTGTATCCCCTATACGCGAGGAAAAACATTATTAAAAATAATATTAGAACGCCGAAAAACCCAACTTCTTCGCCTATAACCGAAAGTATAAAATCACTTTCCGAAAATGGCAAAAACCTGTATTTTTGCCGTGAATTGAATAGACCAACCCCAAAAAAGCCACCACTACCCAAAGCGTATAGCGATTGAAGAAGTTGATACCCTTCCCCCTTAGGCGATGCCCACGGGTTTAAAAAAGCCATAAGCCGTTTTAATCTGTACGGCTCTATAATTATGAGTATCGGTAATAGTACTATTGCGGGAATAATTATTGCAAGAAGATAGCGTTTTTTCATACCCGAAACGAAAAGCATTGAAAGCATTAGCGCGCCAACGCAAACGGTTATGCTCATATTCGGCTCAATCATTATAAGAACGCAAAATATAACGCCAACCAAAACCACGGGAAGTATACCTTTTAGCGTTATTGCTCTACTCGGCTTTTTGCTAAAATAACCAGCGGTAAAAATCACAAAGGAAAATTTTGCAATTTCAGACGGTTGAATAGTAATACCGCCCAAGCCTATCCACCGCCTTGCGCCGTAATTTTCTACGCCAAGCGGTGTGAATATTAAGCAAAGCAAAAGTATTGATACACCTAATAAGTACCACTTGATTTTATCAATTTTCTTATAGTCAATCATAGAAACGGCTATCATTGATATCGTTCCTATCACTAAACCTATTACTTGTTTTTTAAAAAAGTAAAACTTATCGCCGTAAGTTATCTCTCCATGATAATGCGATGCCGAATATATCATTACCGCGCCGAACACCGCTATTATGATTACGAATATAGGGATTAAAATATCCCCCTTTTTCTTACTCGAAGCCGTTAACAATTTCAACAAATCTATCGCCCCTTTCTTCGTAATCTTTAAACTCGTCAAAACTTGAAGTGGCGGGTGATAACAATACCGTATCGCCGTCAAAAGCAAGTCTATACGCCGTTTTTACCGCGTTTTCAAAGCCTTTTACCGTCATAACGTTATCAACGCAACCCTTAACGGCATAGCCGAGCATTAAGGCAGCAGATTCGCCTGTGATTATCGTATGCTTTATATGGCAAGAGTTTTTAATCTCACTAAACAAGTTAGTGTAATCAAGCCCTTTATCCGCTCCGCCTAATATTAAAACGGTTGGGCTTTTTAAATTTTGAACGGCTGTTATGGAACTTGCTTCGTTAGTAGATTTACTATCGTTTATAAACTTAACGCCGTTGACCACCCTTACTTCTTCATAGCGGTGTTTTACGCCTTTGAACGAGCAAAGCGATTTTTTAATATCTTCGTTACTGATTTTTAACGCTTTTAGCGCGCAAACGGTTGCTAATGCGTTTAATAAGTTATGGCTTTCTTTTAAAGAAAGGTCTTTTACTTCAAACAACTCTTCGCCGTTAAAGAAAATTTTATCGCCGTCTAAGTACGCGCCGTTAACTTTTTCGTAAAGGGAAAAATACAAAACGTTTCCCCTTGTAAGTTTTGAAAAATCTCTAACGATTTCATCATCGTAATTTAAAACGGCGTATTCGCTTTCTCTAAGCGGAATTACCGCCTTGCTTTTTACGAGCGCGTAATTTTCCATTGAATAATGCCGTTCTAAATGGTCAGGCGTTATATTTAATACAACGGATATATGCGGGCAAAATAAATAAGTTGTTTCTAATTGATAACTTGAAACTTCTAAAACGCAAATATCTTTATCTTTTAACTCGTTAATCTTAGAAGTTAATGGATAGCCCACGTTACCTGCAAGAACTGAAGAAACGCCCGAAGATAATAAACATTTATGTATCATATTGCAAACGGTAGTTTTTCCGTTAGTTCCGGTAACCGAAACTATAGGTGTTACGGAATTTATAAACCCAAGTTCCGTTTCGCCTATTATTCTTTTTTGATTGCTTTTGAATACTTTGCATATATCGCTATCGATAGGAACGCCGGGGCTTACCACTAGCACGTCGCAAAACTCAACTGCTTTTTCGTAATCGTCAATATAAACGCAACCTAATGAAATTAATTTTTCTTTATTTTTTAAAACGATATCTGACTGCCGTTTATCGTAAATAAAAACGGTTGCGCCTTTACTTATTAAAAGTTCCGCGGAAGAAAGACCGCTCTTTTGCAATCCTGCAACTAAAAATGAAAGGTTTTTATAATACATTTTTCACCTATAAATAATTAATTAAGCAAAGCATAGCAATTATTAAAGTAATAAACGAATAAACGTAAGTAATTTTACTTTCGCTATGCCCTTTTTCTTGAAAGTGATGATGAAGTGGAGCCATTAAAAACACTCTTTTGCCCGTTCTTTTAAATTTTGCAACTTGAATAATAACGGATAAAGAAGAAATTAAGAAAAATACGCCGACGACAGGTAAATACAAAGTGTTTCCCGATAATATTGCAACGGTTGAAAGTGCACCGCCTATTGAAAGCGAACCCGTATCCCCCATAAAAACCGATGCTTTGTGAGTGTTAAACACTAAATAGCCCAAAAGCGCGCCTGCCATACACAGCGAAAATGTTGAAACGCTTTGATACTCTTTACAATTTATATACAAATCTTCTTTTGATTGAATTAGTATTATCACCGCGAAAAACACGAACGCTATAACGCTTACCGAAGCGCAAAGCCCGTCTAACCCGTCAGTCAAATTGACCGAGTTCACGGTCGCTATAAACACTAAAACGTTAAGCGCGATTATAAACGCGCCTAAGCTAATTTTCGTTTTAAAAAACGGTAAATACACAAAGTTTAAGCCTGTGTTAAATGAAAAATAGGAAGAAATTATTGATATTGAAATTAAAAACGCCATTTTTTGCGTTGCCGTTAAGCCTTTGTTTTCCTTAAACTTAATCTTGATAAAATCATCTAAAAACCCTACCGTTAAAAAACCGAGAGTAATTGCGATAATAAGGTTTGAAAGCCTGCTTGAAAACCCGTTAAAAATAATATAGGTGATAATCGCGCCGAGCACGAAAAACATTCCACCCATCGTAGGCGTTCCTCTTTTATCTTTATGTTCGTTAACGTATTTTAATATCGGTTGACCTATCTTTAATCGTTTTAATAAAGGCAAAAACAAAAAACCTAAAATTACGGTTAAAAGCGCGGAAACTACTACCGAAAGCATTAACGTTTTCAAATAATATCCCCACTAAATTTTATTTTTGCAATAAGTTCTTTAATTGTTTCAATATCGCTATACTTTAATTTAACACCCATAATTTCTTGATAATTTTCCGCGCCTTTGCCACTAACTACTAAAACGTCACCCTCGCCTATTTTTGAAAGGGCGTAACCGATTGCCATTTCCCTATTTTGAATAGTTATGTAGGCAAGGCTTGATTTTCTAAAACCGCTTTCTATATCGGATATTATTTGATAAGCGTCTTCAAAGCGCGGATTATCGGAAGTAATTACCGTAAAATCAGCGTATTTACCTGCAATTTCACCCATAATAGGTCGCTTTGAAGTATCCCTATTTCCTCCGCAACCAAAAACTAAATAAAGGTTGTTTTTAGTAATTTGCCTAAGTGATTTTAATAAGTTTTCAAGCCCGTCAGGCGTGTGAGCGTAGTCAACGTATATATCCGCTCCGTTAAAGTTTTCCACAAATTCCATTCTGCCTGCAACTTTTTTAACGTTTTTAATTCCGCTTGCAATATCACTTGAAGATATTCCTAAAATTGACGCGAAAGTCGCCGCGCCTAAGCAGTTATAAACGTTAAACATACCCGAAGAAGAATAATATACGTCAACGATATCATCAAACAAGTTCATTACGAAGTTTATTCCGTTTTTAGAATTTAAAATATTCACCGCAAAAACGTCAGACGGATTTTCTATTCCGTAACTAAACGATTTGATTTTATTGTTATTTAAAATCTTAATTCCGGTAGCATCATCGCTATTTACTACGGCAAAGTTTGAATAATGGCTATCGAACACACTCGCCTTTACGCTTTCATACTCGTTAAAATCTTTAAAATAATCAAGGTGGTCTTGAGTGCAATTAGTAAAGATTAAACCTTCAAACTTTAAACTTCCCGTTCTTTTTTGCGCTATTGCGTGAGCGGATAATTCAACAACGGCATATTCCACACCGCTATCTGCCATATCTTTTAAAATTTTATAAAAATTTATGCTATCTGGGGTTGTTAAATCAGGTTCTACCACAGCGTTTTTGTAAAATGCACCCAAAGTGCCGATAACACCTGCTTTGTATCCCGCTTGCTCTAATATGCTTTTAAGTATAAAAGTAGTGGTTGTTTTGCCGTTAGTTCCAACAACGCCTATTACTTTAACTCTATTTCCGTTAGGTTTATAAAAACGCATAGCAATCTCCGCCATAACCTTTTTAACGTCCTTTACGATAATTTGGGGAACTTTTACGCTATCGTTAGCGGTATCGCTAATAACGGCTACCGCGCCCCTTTTTACCGCGTCAAGAACGAAACGATTACCATCAAGATTATTGCCCTTTAACGCAAAAAACAAACTTCTAGAAAAAACTTCACGACTATCGTTATCAATATCTTCTATTTCTAAATCTTTAAAGTTCAGTATTTTAGTAGTTTCAATGCCTGAGAGTAATTGTGATAACTTCATAATTTAAAGTCCTTTACTGTTTATTATTCCTTCAAAAACCTTTTTGCATAACGGCGCGGCAACGGTTGAGCCGTAAGTTCCGCCAACGGGTTCGTCAACGATAACTAAACATAGGTATTTTGGATTATCCGCAGGGAAAAACCCTATAAAACTCATAACGTATTTACCTTGATTGATAACGCCGTCTTTATACTTTTGCGCCGTTCCCGTCTTTCCGCCCACGCGGTAGCCTTCGATATACGCCTGCTTACCCGAACCGCTTGAAACTACCTTTTCAAGATA
>JAGCLN010000313.1 GCA_017646945.1 Clostridia bacterium
CCTAAATACTCTTTAAGCAATCTTGTATGAGTCGATTTACCCGTGCCACTCGGCGCAGTAAATATATACGCTTTGCCTTCGTGCATAACGGTTGAACCGTGAAAAAGCATAGCGTTATGATTAAGTAATAACTCATTCGAGAGTTTTCTAAGTATTGCAGAATTTTCAATAAAACAATCGCTCTCGCCGTTTGCCATTGCGCTTTCTTTTATAAAATCGTCAGCGGTGATTTTAACGGTAACTTCAACGCCAGAATCGCCAAAATATTCGTATTTGCCGAGCATATCCTTAGTGTAGGCAAACTTATGCGGAATATCCATTATTAAATTTGCAATCTTGAACTTTCTGCTCATAACACCCCTAACCGCAATAAAAAATACGGATATTTAATATCCGCATTTTATTATATCACCCTAAAACCCTATTGTCAATACTTTCAACCGCCACAACGTCAAGTTCAAACTCCTTATCCAAATCAAAGTTAGTAGCGTTGTCAAACGCGGCGAGTTTCGATACTGAAACTTCGTAAGCCGTTAAAAGCTTGCTCTCAGTTTCGCTAATCTTTTTTTGATATTCTCTCGACTGAATTCTACCTGAAATTGCAATCTTATCGCCAACGCTTAAATTTTTTGCAAACCTTGCATTTCTACCCCAAGCGATACAGGGAATATAATCGCTTTTGTTATAAGCGCGGTTAACCGCGATTAATATATCGGCAATTTCTCTATTAAACGGGGTCGTTCTATATATAGGCGGTTTGCAAATGTAACCACACAAAACAACGCTGTTTGGATTTTTGCCGTAATCTTCGGGCAAAAGTTCTCTAACGAAAACGGTGAGCATAAGTTTAGACTTGCCGTCGATTTGCTTATTGTAACTTCTAAACTGCCCTATTGCCGATATTATTGAACCTATTTTCAACTGCTTTGCTTCAATAAGCCTTTCGGAAATCGTTACGGGTAAAACATCCGCTTCGCCTGACAATCTTTTAACCATAACGTCCATTTCGTAAAACCCTTCGCCATATACTTCGTGCGAAAATCTCGCTTCGGTAACGATTTCTCCTTTGACGTAAACTTTATTGTTTTGTTTTTCATTGTTTATCATTTTTAATTTGTACTCCAAATGAATTTATTTTATAGTTTTCATTATAAATAAGTTGACTAATCTTAACAAACTCGTAACCTTTTTGTTGCAGGTTAGAAAGTATATAGCAAAGTGCTTCGTGAGTATGCAAAGCATTGTTATGGCATAGAATTATCGACCCGCTTTTAGTCTTTTTAACAACGCGGTTTACTATTTCTTTTGCGGAAATATCTTTCCAGTCGATACTGTCAACGTCCCATTGAATAGCGTATAGACCCATGCTCTCGCAAACGGAAATAAGCCTATCGTTATAATCGCCGTAAGGCGGTCTAAAAAGTTCAACCTTTTTACCCGTTAAACTCTCTATAGCGTTAATTGAAGAAGTTAACTCGTTTTTTATCTCACTCTCGCTAAGTTTTGACATTTTGGGGTGAGTTTTAGAATGAGTGCCTATCTCGTGCCCACGCCCAACTATTTCTTTAACCATATCGGGATATTTTTCCACCCAAAACTCTACGCAAAAGAAAGTACATTTTACGTTATACTCGTCTAAAACGTCTAAGAGTTTTAAGGTGTAATCAGCACCGTAAGCGCAGTCGAACGATATTGAAATTTTATTATCGTTCCTCTCTACCGAATATATAGGAAGTTTTCTAACCGTTCCGCCCATATACACGGCGTACGCGCCGGTTTTTTGAGTGGTTAGTGAAAGCAAAATAATTGCAAACACACAAATAGCGCTTAAACAAGTTGCAAACACACGTTTTTTACTTAACTTCATTTTTTTCTCCATTATATCAACTGATTGTGTAAATATTTTGACAGTTTTTAGCGGTTTTACGAAATTTTAGTCTAATTTATTACACTTTAATTTTATTTTATTATTCCTCCTTGAGTTTTATTACATAAAAAAAAGAGCGGTCAAACCGCTCTTTTAAAATTGTTACATCGTTCTAAATATTAAAAACACTACCGCCGTAACCGTTATTGCAAAAAATATCGATAGTACCGTGCTAATTACCTTTGAACCGCCGTTTTGATTATTGTTATCGTTCATAATTATCTCCTTACTTATTACCGATTAAATCTTGCCAGTAAAAATCTTTTAATGCTTTTCTAATCATTTCTGAATCGGCGTATCTTGTGAGTTTACCGCCTTGCGCGATAGAAATAATACCCGTTTCTTCAGAAACGATAATTGAAGTTACGTTTAAAATTTCCGTAATACCGATGCCTGCCCTATGCCTTGTTCCAAGTTCTTTTGGAAGGTCGGATTCTTGCGATAAAGGAAGGAAGCAACCCGCCGCCAAAATCTTATCGTTTTGAATAATCATAGCCCCGTCGTGAAGTGGGGTTTTAGGAAAGAA
>JAGCLN010000314.1 GCA_017646945.1 Clostridia bacterium
GATGACTTCATTCTTAATAAAGAAAACGGTGGTATCGATGCTAACGGTAAGATTAGAGTTAAGACTGCTAAGCTTGATCCTGAAGCAGGCTTCCCGTATATCAACAAGTTTGATTTCGCCGCATCTCCTGTAATCAAGGTTGTTCTTGGTACTAACAAGAAGATTTACGAGTTTACTAACGTTGAGTTCTGGTCTTCAATTATCAATGATGCTTCTGAACTTAAAGCAGCTCTTGATATTGACTATACTAAGACAACTCACAACTACGGCTTCTACAAACTTGCTAACAACATCAATGTTGCAACTATGGAAACCTTCGTTTACAACGGCATCAACAATTCTGGTGTTGCTAACAACGTAAACGGTAACTCTGGTTTCTTAGGCTTGTTCGATGGTTGTGGTTATACTATTGATAACTATAACGTAGGCAAGTATGGTTTATTCGGTAACTTCTTATATAATGGTGGTACTCTTTCTAAGGGTGGTCCTATTATTAAGGATATCGCGTTCACTAACGTAAAATCTCTTGCAAACGATACAAACACAAGTGGTACTTACTCACTTCTTGGTAAGTATACTGCTGACCATAACTACTGGCCGGATAGCCACCTTAAAGTAAATAACCTTTACGTTTCGTTCAAGGACGATACTAACGTAAACGGTATCCTTGCTTACTGTGGTTTCGCTCACCTTACTAACATCGTAATCGATACCGTTGGCAACACAGTTGCTCCTGGTAGCGTATTAGCAGGTAAGGAATATGGCGCAGAAGTTGCTGGTAAAGCAATTCCGTTCAGCCATAACCAATATAATGATGGTTCTGCATTCCTTCAAAATACAAGATTTATGCAACCCGCTAGAGCAACTACTGATTACATTAACAACGTAATTACGTTAGGTGCTACTCCTGTTGTATATGCTTGGGGTTACGGTTCTGGTTACGGTAGTAACTGGGTATACCAAGGCGGTCAATGGAAGATGAGAAATACTGGTACTCTTGATCCGTACTGTACAATCGAAACCTACATGGCATTCGCTGCTAACCAAGTTAAGGGTGATGTTCCGCTTATGACTGGTATGAAGGATGGCTTCAAGGCAATCTGCGGTACTAACACTAATGCTTTAGTTGGTTACGTATGTGAAACTTGTGGTGAAGAATTCTCTAAGACTGCAGGTGATTGCTCTAAGTGTGGCGTTGCAATGACTAGATTTGCAAACCTTTGGAATACTCCTTGGTCGTTCACTTGGACTCTCGTTGATGTTGCATCTTGGGAAAACAAAGCTGAAAATTCAGTATACAAGACTGGTATTTACGTATTCGATGGCGTATCTAAGTACAACACCGAAGCTGATATGAAATCTGCATATACTGCAAATAACAATTTATTCGCAGCGTTCACCGGTGAAACTGGTAACAATATGTGGGCTGTTTCTGCAGACGGCGTTCTTTCTTGGAAAGGTGCTAACGCATAATTAAATTAAAAAGGTGCTACGGCGATTGCCGTAGCATTTTTTTGTGCAATTATTTAACATTTGTTCAATATTATTGACATTTATTGCAAATTATAATATAATTTAGTTATGAAAGACCAAAAGTTAGACAAGCGCAGTCTTAGAACGCGCTCAGTAATTAAAAAGGCGGTTGCGGTTTTATTAAAAAAGAAACGCCCTGAAGAAATTGCCGTTACTGAAATAACTAAAATCGCGCTTATTAGTAGAAATAGTTTCTATACGCATTATACGAGCGTTTCGGACGTGCTTAACGATATGTTTACCGAGATTTTAGATACTTTTGATAAAATCTTGTCAAAATATGATTACGCAGAGTTTGAAAAAGACCCTTATCCGTGCTTAAAAGAAATTTCAGTTCCGCTTTTTGAAAATACTGCGTTTTCAGAATACGTTGTATTTTCAAAAAACTCTAACTTGTTCGTTCAAAATATAATCGACGCGCTTACCGATAGATTTTATAGCCTTTATCTTAAAAACCGAGGACAAGCGCACGAAAATATTCCGTACATGGTCAACTTTTTAGTTGGTGGTGCAATACAGTTCGTTTATAAGTGGTTTAAAGAAGATAAAACCGTTCCGTTTGACGAGGTTTTGAAAGGCGCGTCATTACTTATAACCGACGGTATTAAAACGATTAGAGCAATTAAAAACAATAATTAAAAATACTCGCAAACGCGAGTATTTTTTTTGTTAAAGTACAAATACTTGTTACTATGAATAACAAAAGGTTAAAAAGAACGCTATTTTTAATAGCGATTATTATATCGTTTTCGTTTGTAAATTTACAAACGGTAAAGGCGCAAGAAAGGTCGTTTTATCTTGGTGGTAACGTTTTAGGTTTTACTATTGATACCGCAGGCGTTACCGTTGTTGGAATAAACGAAGTGATTACTGAAGGTGGGCTTGTTTCCCCCTGTGAAAAGGCGGGAATAGTGGTTGGCGATATCTTGCTCAGTTTTAACGAAAAGTCGGTAAATACGCCCAAAGACGTGGCTTTATGCCTATCTTCTTATAACGGTGGCGAGATTGTTACCAAAATTTCAAGAAACGGTGATATTAAACTTGTGGATATAACGCCTGCAAAAGATTTAATGGGGGAATATAAACTTGGGGTGTATTTACAAGATATGCTCAGCGGTCTTGGAACTGTTACCTATTATAATGAAGATGGAACTTTCGGCTCACTCGGTCAC
>JAGCLN010000315.1 GCA_017646945.1 Clostridia bacterium
CAAGCCAAAAGATTTATTCTTTAACACCGCCCATCGTAACGTTGCCCATAATCATATCTCTAAAACATATATATAGAATTAATACGGGGATAAGCATTACG
Organism: Clostridia bacterium; assembly: GCA_017646945.1. GTDB lineage: Bacteria > Bacillota > Clostridia > Christensenellales > Borkfalkiaceae > HGM11412. Next base: position 102 of record JAGCLN010000315.1, read on the forward strand.
ATACAAGCCGTCATTCTCATCGGGGTGGTGGTCAATCCTTTGGTAGGAGTAGTCGTGATACTATATAAACCAACGGCAAGCGTCGGGTGCGACGGCAAATATAGCAACGGGGTTTGATAATCGTTCCAGAACTCGATGAACTTGATAAGGAATATGGTAAGTATCATATTCTTAACGAGCGGAATCATAATCCTAAAGAAGATTGCAAAATCGTCTGCCCCGTCAATTCTCGCCGCTTCAAAGTATTCTTTTGATACACCGCCGAACGCAGCGTAGAACACCAAAAAGTACGCGCCCAAGAAGTTAAACTTAAATACTAAATTTCCGAGTACGTTATCATAAATGCCGAACGCGCGAACGACTTTCATTTCAGACGCCTGCGTTCCGACTATCGGCAACATCATCGTGATAATTACTATCCAGTAAATAAGCGAACTTAATTTGCATTTGTAGTTCACGCAAACGTAACCCATTACAGCGTGCGCGATTACGCAAACCGCAGCCCCGCCGAATACCGTTACGATCGTGTATAAAAGTTGTTCAAACATACCTATATCAAGCGGAATACCGTCGGTGGTTACAACTTTTTTAACCCAATGGCCAAAAATGTAAGGATAGTTTGAAAATTGCCATTGTTGGGGAAGTCCTAAAACGTTAGTTCTAAACTCGTTTTGCGTTTTAACCGACGTAAAGAAACTCCAGCCGAACAAACATACCATTGACACCGTGTAGATAATCAAGATAGATAAAACGGCTATTGAAAAAACGTTGCCCATGTGTTTATTTTTTATATGTGTTTTTTTCATTGTTTTATCTCCTTAATCTGCAAGCGGGTTTACTTTATTCATAAACCATCTCAAGAAGAATACGTAAGGCATGGTTATTAAAGTTAAGCCTAAACCGAACGCCGCTAAGAACGGATATTCAGAGTATTCTGTTCCAGAATATTTGATTTGACGATACATATAGTACCCGACCGTATAGAGTTGGAATTCGGCTTTGGTGTCGTAGAAAGTAAACAAGTTCATTTGGTCGGTAAAAAGCCCCGCCGCAGCGGAAACCATAAACGTGGTAATGGTCGGCCATATCATAGGTACTACAATGAGAATAAATTCCTTAAACGGTGTAACGCCGTCAACTTCCGCCGCTTCGATAATCGAATCGGAAATAGAAGACATCGTTCCGCCGTACATAAGTAGTCCACCGCCGAACGTCATCCAAATCGAAAAGAATAAAATCGTTCCGAAAGTCGTTTCTTGGTTATAAAGTAGACCTTGTATCTCTATCCCCGTTATGGTTTTTACAAGTTCGGGGATTGCAAGTTCAGAAAAGTATCTAAACATAGTAACGAGCGTAACGCTTGAAATAATGCTGGGAAGATAGAGAATAACTCTAAACAACCACGCGCCCGTTTTCTTTTTATATACGTACCAAGCGAACGTTATAGAGAATACCGTTCCAAAAAAGAACGAGCATAAATATTTAATTAGCGAGTTCTTAAAAGCGCTCGGCATATAAACCGTTTCTTTTAAGGTTACGAATATTTGCGCGAAGTTTTTAAATCCGGTATTGCCGAAAACGAAACTGCCCGTCGCCTTGTCATACGTTTGGAATGCCATTAATATCGAGTTGAAATTTACGTATATGTAAAATATCGCAAAGTGTGTTAACGGCAACGCTACCATACATGCGTAAAATATCAATTTTGTAGGATTTTTTATCGCATTAGGATTTTGTGTTTTGTATTTCATAACTTTCCTTCGTTCTCTATGCGAGAATTTTAGATGGCGGGAACGAACGAATCGTGCCAACGTTGGGGTGCAATTGCCATTCCCGTAAAGTAATCTTTTACAGAAACGGGGTTTTGTTTGTCAAATGCTTTCCAAACGCTCTTATAGCCACCGCCTGCAGTAGTGTTAAGTGAATCGGTAATAGTG
>JAGCLN010000021.1 GCA_017646945.1 Clostridia bacterium
AAATGAGCCCATACGACCTCACAAAGGGTTGAATAGTTTGGCGTTCTAAAGGCGGCCAATAAAACAAATTTTAACAGTGGATGGGCCAAGGCCCGTCTTCAAGGAGGAATACAATGAAAGTAAGACCATCAGTAAAACCTATGTGCGACAAATGCAGAGTCATCAGAAGAGAAGGCAAAGTTATGGTAATTTGTTCTAAGAACAAAAACCATAAGCAAAAACAAGGTTAATTACTTCTTACAAACCAAACCAAACTAAAAAATAAAAAAATTATTTAACTAATTCGGAGGGTTAAAAAAATGGCTCGTATTGCCGGTGTAGATTTACCAAGAGAAAAGCGTGTTGAAATCGGTATCACTTATATTTATGGTATCGGTAGACCGACCGCAACAAAGATTTTAAAAGCAACAGGAATCAATCCTGACACAAGAGTTAAGGACTTAACTGAAGAAGATGTATCTAAACTTAGAGAATACATTGAAAACAACTATGCAGTTGAAGGTGAACTTCGTTCACAAGTAAACCTTAACATCAAAAGACTTATGGAAATTGGCTGCTTCCGTGGTGTAAGACATAGAAAGGGTCTTCCCGTTAGAGGTCAAAGTTCTAAGAGAAACGCACGTACTAGAAAAGGTCCGCGCAGAACAGTCGCTAAGAAGAAGACTGCATCTAAGTAAGAGGAGGGATAAGATATTATGGCTAAAACTACTACTAAAAAACGTAGAGAACTTAAAAAAGTTGATAAAGGTCAGGTACACATCCAATCTTCTTTCAACAATACCATCGTAACTGTAACTGATATGAACGGTAACGCAATCACTCAAGCAAGTGCAGGCGCTCTCGGTTATAGAGGTTCAAGAAAAAGCACCCCGTTTGCTGCGCAACAAGCTGCAGAAGTTGCAGTAAAGGCTGCAATGGAACACGGCTTAAGATCGGCTGAAGTTTACGTAAAAGGTCCCGGTCAAGGCAGAGAATCAGCAATCAGAGCATTAGGCGTATGCGGTGTAGAAGTAACTCTTATTAAAGACGTTTCTCCTATTCCCCACAACGGTTGCCGTCCGCCTAAGCGTCGCAGAGTATAATAGGGAGGTAAATAGGAAATGGCTAAATATACAAACGCAAAATGTCGTTTATGCAGAAGAGCAGGATGCAAACTTTTCTTAAAAGGCGAAAAGTGCTATAAAACCGTTTGCCCGTTTGAACAAAGACCGGTTGCTCCTGGTCAACACGGTGCAGGCAGACATAAAGTTTCTGAGTACGGCACTCAACTTGCTGAAAAGCAAAAAGCAAAGAGAATTTACGGCGTACTTGAAAAACAATTCAAGGATTACTACATTGAAGCCGACAGAATGAAAGGCGTAACTGGTGAAAATATGTTATCACTTCTTGAAAGAAGACTTGACAACGTTGTTTTCCGTCTTGGTTTCGCACCTTCTCGTTCTTTAGCTCGTCAACTTGTAACTCACGCACACTTTACCGTTAATGGTAAAAACGTTAACATCGCTTCTTATCAATTAAGAAAGGGTGACGTTGTTGCGGTTAAGGAAAACAAGAGAGGCAACAAATACTTTGAAGCGTTCAAACAAACCGAACATTCTAACAACGTTCCTAAGTGGCTTGAATTTGATGCTGAAAAACTCGAAGGAAAAGTAATTGCACTTCCCACTAGAGAAGATATTGATTTACAGATTCAGGAACAAATGATTGTCGAATTGTATTCTAAGTAATACTAACTGACGCAAACTTAAATTTAGGAGGTAAGTTTTCCATGATGGAAATTGAAATGCCTAAGATTTCGGTAGAAGAAAGCGAAGATAGAAGTTATTGTAAAATCGTTGTTGAACCACTTGAAAAGGGTTTCGGCATCACGGTTGGTAACTGCTTAAGAAGAACCTTATTATCAGCACTTCCGGGCGCTGCTATTCAAGGCATTAAATTCGCTCCGAATCTTGACGTTAAACACGAATTATCAACGATTAAAAGCGTTAAAGAAGACGTTGTTGAAATTATCCTCAACTTAAAAGCGGTAGCGCTTAAGACTACCACTACTGATATTGAGTTCAAAAAGGTATTAAGCCTTAGAAAAGAAGGTCCTTGCGTAGTTAAGGCAGGTGACATTGAACTTGATGCAGAAGTTGAAGTGCTCAACCCCGAACAGTACATTTGTACTGTTGACGAAGGCGGTATTTTAGACGTTGACCTTACTATCGGCAGAGGTAGAGGTTACAAGAGCGCAGATAACAACAAGACCGGTGAAATCGGTTATATTGCTATCGACTCTATCTACACCCCTGTATCTAAAGTAAGCTACAACGTAGAAAATGCAAGAGTTGGTCAAAATCTTGATAGAGACAGACTTATTTTAGAAGTTTGGACTAACGGTGCGTTCACGGGTAAAGAAATCGTTTCACTCGCTGCAAAAATCGTGCAAGAACACATCAGTATTTTCGTAAATCTTTCAGACGTGATGAGTGGTTTCGGTATCTTAGTTGCTCCGCCCACTGATCCGCTTCCAAAGATTTTAGAGATGAGCATAGAAGAAATGGATTTATCTGTTCGTTCTTATAATTGCTTAAAGCGTGCAGGTATCCACACTATTGAAGATTTAACACAAAAGACCGAAGACGATATGCTCAAAGTAAGAAACTTGGGTAAGAAATCGCTTGACGAAGTAATTTTGAAACTCAACAGTTACGGTCTTAAATTAAAAGAACAGGAGGAATAAGACAATGCCGGGAAGAATGGGTTTAACTACTACTCAAAGAAAAGCAGTACTCAGAAATCAGGCTTCTAACCTTTTATGGTACGGAAGAATCGAAGTTACCGAAGGACACGTTCGTGCATTAAGACCTTACGTTGAAAAAATCATTACTTTAGCAGTTAACAGTTATGACGATACCGTTGAAACTACTGTTACCACTACTGATGCTAAGGGTAAAGAAGTTACTAAAAAGGTTATTAAAGACGGTCCTAAGAAGCTCAATGCAAGAAGAAAAATCATGAGCCTTACCTATGATTTACAATTCACTAAGGAAAGAGGTGAATCAAAGGCTGATTTTAGAGCAAGAGTAAAAGGCATTAATCATCCGCTTATCGAAAAGATATTCAATGAAATCGCTCCCAAATACGCTGAGAGAAAAGAAGAACTCGGTCAAGGTGGCGGTTACACCAGAAAGTATCTTAAAGGTCAACGCCGTGGTGATGCAGCAGAAGTTGCTATTATTGAGCTCGTATAATTTTTAAAACATAAAAAAGAGTGGGTTTATTCCACTCTTTTTTTATTTGGTTATTTGTCATGGGTTTTAATAAAGTATTATAAAAATAAAATGCCAACAAAAAATTTTAGAACTTATTATTCTAAATCAATATCATCACTTTGAAAACAAGGGTCGTCAAGAAATTCGCTTGGTGTTACGCCTAGTCCATTGCAAAGAAGAACAATAGTTTTTAATGTTATACCTTTTGTTCTTCGTTGCATTATGCTTTTGAGTGTTGGGAAAGGAATGCCACTTAATTGTGCAAGTTTGTACTGTGTTAAGTTTTTTTCATCCATTAACTTGCAAAGTCTATCTACAACAACCCCATTTAGAGTTTTACTTTTTCCAATATTTGCGAACTTCATATAAATAGTTTACACTAAAGCTTAACAAAAAATAGGATGATAGAACATCCAAAAGGTTGACTTATCATCCTAAATTT
>JAGCLN010000022.1 GCA_017646945.1 Clostridia bacterium
AAAATAACTTAAAAAGATTGCTCTTTTTAGCCTTGGTGTGTTACAATAAATGGTAGCAACGTTAAGGCGTTTTTTATTTATGAACAAACAAAAGGCAAAAATCATAGTTGATAAACTTGCAACTGAATATCCAAACGCAAAGCCTGAACTTGATTTTAGTAGCGAATACGAACTCTTAGTAGCCGTTATTTTATCCGCTCAATGTACGGACAAGCGCGTTAACGAAGTTACGAGCGTTTTGTTCAAAAACTACAACACGCCTTTTACTATGGTTACTCTTGAAAAAGAAGAACTTGCAAAGATAATTCTTCCCTGCGGTCTTAACAACTCTAAGGCAGAGCATATTCTTGGCGCAAGCCGTAAAATCATAAGCGAGTATAACGGCGTTGTTCCAAGCGATTACGATAAACTTTGCTCACTACCAGGCGTTGGAAGAAAAACCGCTAACGTTGTATATTCCGTAGCGTTTGGCGGTGATGCAATCGCCGTTGATACTCACGTTTTTAGAGTTTCTAACCGCATAGGTTTAGCCAAGGCTAAAACCCCGATAGAAACGGAAAAACAACTGATGAAAAATATAGAAAAATCCAAGTGGTCGAAGGCTCATCATTACCTTATTTTCCACGGCAGGCGAGTTTGTACGGCAAGGTCGCCCAAGTGCGAAAACTGTGTTATAAGGTTAGAGTGTGAGCGTAAAGGTGTAAAATGATACTTGAAAATTTTTTAGACAAAGAAAGTCTTTTAATAAAATCTGGTGACGGGGGTGACGGTATCACTTCCTATATTCGTTACAAAGGCGTTTCAGCCGGCGGGCCCGACGGGGGTGACGGTGGTAACGGCGGTAGCGTATATTTTATAGGTGACAGGCATAAAACGAGCCTTATTGATTTCCGTTATAAGCATAAATTCGTTGCCGAAAACGGCGGTAAAGGCGATACTAAAAATTGCCACGGCAAAAACGGGGAAGACTTGTATATTCCCGTACCGCTTGGAACCGTTATTACCGATGCTGAAACGGGCGCGTTTATCTGCGATATTTACTACGATGGTCAAAAGCGTTTAATGATGCGCGGTGGAAAGGGTGGCAAGGGTAACGCAAGGTTCACAACGTCGAGAAGGCATTGTCCTCACTTTGCTCAAAAGGGCGAAAAAATGGAAGTTAAAAGAGTTAGGCTTGAACTCAAAGTGATTGCAGACGTAGGTCTTATAGGTTTCCCAAACGTTGGCAAATCCACTCTTTTATCCAAAATTTCCGGTGCAAAACCCAAGATTGCCAATTATCATTTCACAACCTTATCCCCAAATCTTGGCGTGGTAAACTACTATGATGAAAGTTTTGTTGCCGCCGATATCCCCGGTCTTATCGAAGGCGCGGCGGACGGGCTTGGTTTAGGCCACGATTTCCTTCGCCATATTGAAAGAACAAGGCTTTTATGCCACGTTGTTGATATTAGTGGCGTTGAAGGTAGAAACCCGATTGAAGACTATAAAACTATCAATAAAGAACTTAAAAATTACAGTAAAACGCTTGCTTCACTTGAACAAATCATAGTTCTTAACAAATGCGATTTATTCGGCGCTGAAGAAAACGTTAAAGAATTCAAGAAAAAGGTTAAAGGCAAAAAGATTTTAACCGTTTCCGCCCTTACGGGCGACGGCAAGGAAGAACTTATTAAAATTCTTGCCGAAAAGTTAAGAGATATCCCTGCCTACGAACCGCAAGAAGACACCGGCTTTTCTTACGATAAAGAAGAGAGTGACGCGTTTGAAATCTTCCGCGATGAAGACGGTGCGTTTATCGTTGACGGTGACCTTGTTAAAATGCTTTCCCGCAACGTTGTTATCGACGATATGGACAGTATGGCGTACCTTCAAAAAGTCCTTCGCGATAAAGGTGTAATCAAAAAACTTCGTGACCAAGGCTGTAAAGATGGTGACGTGGTTGTGATAGGGGATATTGAGTTTGACTTCATCGATTAAATCCGTTATTTCAGGCATTATACTGCGTTCTACTCCGCTTTGCTCACTCGCGTACAAAAAGTACGTCTCCTATCGCAAATGCTCGTACGCCTTGTCTAATACCTAAACTAACGTCTTTAATTTAAGTTTGTTATTTCGGGTGTTATACTGCGTTCTACTCCGCTTTGCTCACTCGCGTACAAAAAGTACGTCTCCTATCGCAAATGCTCGTACGCCTTGTCTAATACCTAAACTAACGTCTTTAATTATTCTATTAAGCATACTAATAAACGCCTTAATGAATTTAAAATTAACAATAATCTAATTACGTAAATAAGGAGAAAATTATGTTTACTTCAAAGCAAAGAAGTGTTTTAAGAAGTATGGCTCAAACGATTGAGCCTATCGGTCAAATAGGAAAGGGTGGTATTTCCGAAAATATGGTAAAGAGTTTTTCCGATGCGCTTGAAAGCAGAGAACTTATTAAACTTACCTTACTTAATAATTCAGACGACGATATTAAGTCCGTTTCTATCGAACTTGCCGAAAAACTCGGCGCAGAAGTCGTTTGCACTATCGGGCATAAAATTGTTTTATACCGCCGTTCAAACAAAAAAGGTATAGAACATATCAAATATTAAAAAACGCGGAACTACGTAAGTTCCGCGTTTTCTTTTTGCTCAAAGTTTTTAAAAAACCTTAAATATGAAGATATTATCAAAAACACAACCCCTATACCTGCGTAAAACCACTTGTAAAAAGTTACGGTTGAAAACAGTAAAAAAACGATGCCCCAAGTAAGAAACTTTTTACTGTTTTCCCTTTTAAACACGCTTTTAAAATTATATTTAATTTTAACCTTTTTAACTTCTTCAAGGTCGCGTTTGGGTAAAAGTTCTTTTTCCTTTAAGCGAAGATAAAAGTCTTTCGCGCTAAACAACTTAACTTTTTCATAACCTTTAAAAAACTCTAAGGCGTAGGTATCGTATTCGTTTGCAATAAATACCGTATCGTAGCCCTTAGGTGTTTTTTTATACGCCGATAATATTGTTTTAAGCGCAACTTTTTCAGGTGTGAAAGTAAAGTTAATATAAAGTTTTTTTTCATCGATAACGTAAGCGTTTCCCTTTATTATCCCTTTGTAACCAAGATTATTATAATAACTTTTAATGACCTTTAAAACTTCGCTATTAGAGTAAAAATACAGCGTTTTTAAAAAATTATCGTAATCTTTTTTATCCTTTAATAAAATATCTTTTTTAGATATTTTCTTTTCCATAAGCACGCAAAATAAAAAGGTTATAAAACCTGATAATATAGTAGATACTATCATCGTTAAAAATATTTTAACGAGTAGACCTTTTAGCATTGCGTAGAGAATAAAAAACGATATAAAAAACACAAACGCGCCGTCAAAAACGGTAGATAACTTCAATTTCTTCATAAGTTTAGTATTTACAGTATTTTCACTTGTTAAACGCGAGTTTATATGTTAAAATAATATTATGAATATAGCGATATTCGGTGGCTCTTTCAACCCCGTGCATTTAGACCATATTACTATTGCAAACAAATTAGTTGATGAGTTAAACCTTGATAAACTTTATATTATGCCAACTTTCGTTGCCCCGCATAAAAGGGGTGATAGCGTGGTAAGTGGCGCCGATAGGCTTCAAATGCTCAAACTCGCATTTGAAAATAACGATAAAATCATCGTTTCAAACTATGAACTTGAAAAGGGCGGCATCAGTTACTCATATCAAACGGTTGAGCATATTTATAATGCGTTAAAACCCACTAATCTTTACTTTATCGTTGGTAGCGATATGTTAGATAATTTCCCCACTTGGAAATATCCTGAAAAGATTTTGAGTTTGGCAACGCTCGTTTTAGTTGAGAGAAGAAACGGCGAATTCGACGATGAAAAGAGTATTGCCGTTATCAAATCAAAGTTCAATAAAACGGTAAAAAAAGTTCAAGTTTACGGCGAAACGATTTCAAGCACCAAAATAAGAGTTTATAAAAAATTAGGTCTTCCGCTTGACGATATGTTGCCGTTTTCCGTTGAAAAATACCTTTTGCAAAACGACCTGTACTTAGAAGATTCGCTTTATTCTTACGTTAAATTAAATCTTCCCTTAAAGAGAAGATATCACGTTGCAGGCGTAATAATTTTAGCCGTTTCACTCGCTAAAAAATTAGGGGTGGACACTAAAAAAGCAGAGATTTCCGCTCTGCTTCACGATATTGCAAAATATGAAAACCCAGATAACGTCGTAGGTTTTATCTATGATAAAGATATGCCGAAAGATATTATTCATCAATACCTTGGCGAGTATATTGCAAGAACAAAACTCGGCGTCTACGATGAAGAAGTTCTTTTAGCAATCAAGTATCACACCACCGGTAGACCTAATATGACTTTGCTTGAAAAAATTATATACGTTGCCGATATTATCGAGCCGTCAAGAAAGTTCGCGGGCGTTGAGCCGTTAAGAGAAGAAGTTAAAAAAGATTTTGACCGTGGCTTTAAAATTTGCCTTGAAGAAATCGTTGAATTTTTAATTGAAGGCGGTGGGGAAGTTTATCCCCTAACGCTTGATGCGTTAAACTATTATAAGGAGAATTAATTTATGGAATCACAAGTTTTAGCGGAAGTTATTCTTTCCGCCCTTAAAGAAAGAAAAGCGTTTGATATCGTTAAGATAGACGTTTGTGAAAAAACTTCTATCGCCGATTATTTTATAGTAGCGTCCGCTCGCTCGTCAACCCAAGTAAAATCTTTATCCGAGCATATTGAAGAAGCCGTTGAAAAAGCAGGCGGTACTCTTCTTCGCCGTGAAGGTGTTCAAGACGCGCGCTGGATAGTCTTAGACTTTGGCGACGTTATCGTTCATCTTTTCAACGATGAAACTCGCCTTTTCTATCATTTGGAGAGGCTTTGGGGGGAGGGTGAAAAAATTTCTAATCCCTTATAAACTTCGCAATACTGCGTTTCTGTTATCAATCCGTGACCGTAATGACCAAAAAGGTCTATTACGCCCAACGGCTTGTTAACGAGCCTTGTCTTCGTCGCAATACGCCCATAAGTTAGCAAATAACCTAAAGGTAATTTGCAAAACCTAATAGGCGGTTGCTCCTTTATCCCAAAATTCTTTTTATGCAAAAACAATTTCGGGAACCCTATTATATTTCTAACAGCTTAAAATATTCAATCAAACTGACCAACAAGGTCAATTGTGTTCATAGGATTGACTAATTCACCCCACAAAACGGTGTTTTATTCGTTTATATTTTCTTTTTCAATAACGCTTGCTTTTATAGGGATAACGCTTGGCTTTTCCTTGCGTTTTTTGGTAGGCGTAACGTAATAAATTTTAGGTGGCGGTGATTCGCCACCTATTTTATTTTCATTAACTTTTTCCATTATAATTTTAATAACGGCGCAAGTAATAATGGTTAGGGCGTAAATAATCAAAACAAAAATAAATCCTTTCATATCTTCACTTTATCACTCATTTGTAGTAAAATCGTGGAACTTTTTACCTTTTTAGCGTATTTTTTGTAAAACGATTGTCAACAATCAAGTTAGAAAATAAAAGGAGAAGTTATATGGAAGAAAGTGTTAAAAATGAAAACGCAGTTGAAGAAATCAAGTTTGAAGAGCCTAAGGGCGTATGCGAAAAATCAACTTCGCTCGTGAAAGATTATTTTACCGAAGACGGTAGTGGAAAGATTAAAGAACTTGCCAACTTATTTGGGCAAAGCGAGAGCGAACTCAAAAAAGAGTTCGGGGTGTTCAAAGCAAAAAAGGTGTATAAAAAACTCAACTATTTTATTGATACTAAGCGTCTTTTGAACGCCGATATCATAGATAGTTTAAACGTGGCTACCAAGTACGGTTTTTACGGGGTCACCGTTTATCCCACCGCTTTACCGCTTGCGGTAGGGTTGCTATCCGGTGGTAGCGTGAAAGTTAGAACTATAATCGACTATCCGTGTGGGGAAAGTTCTTTCAAAACTTTAAAATGCGCTATCAAAAGCGCTATTAAAGACGGCGCAAACGAACTTTTGCTTTGCCTATCTTCCTATTCGGTTAGAAACGAAGACGGCAAAGAACTTTTAAAAAAGGTTAAAAAACTCGTTAAAAGGGCAAAGGCCACGCCACTTTCCATTATGCTTGACACGGCTATTTTATCCCGCGCTGAAATTGAAAACGCAATTAAAACCTTGTTAAGCGTTGGGGTTAATTCGTTTGCCCTTACCGATTCGAGTGGGGAACTCGATAAGAATTTAAGCGTTGAGTTTTCTCAAACTTTTTCAGGTAAAACGAGTATTGAGTGTTTCGATAAAATAAAGTGTGTGGAAGTGGCAATCTCAACTTTACTTGGCGGTGTAAATATGCTAACTACCGCAAATTGCCAAGAACTCGTTCTTGATTTTTCAAAAAAAATCAACGCGTGCGAAGTAGAAGAGTGCCAAGCGCTTGACAAATGCGATAAAGAATAATACAATAAAAGCGTTCTTTGAGGCGGAGTGAAATTCTCCACCGGCAGTATAGTCTGCAAAGGCGCTTAAATATTTATAAGCGCCCCGATACGGTTAAATTCCGTAACCGACGGTATAGTCCGGATGATAAAAGGAGTGGGCGCATCAAAGGGATAGTTTTATCCCTTTTATTTTTGCCCGAAGTGTTTATGAGAAATAATAGATTAGTTTTCGACTCGCAACTTATTGCAAAAATGGGTATTTTCACGGCTCTTTCTTTCGTGCTTACTTACGCTGAATTTCCTATTTTCCCAAACGTTGATTTTTTAAAGCTTGACTTTTCTAACGTTTTCGTTTTAATAGGCGGTTTTTCTTTGGGTGCGATACCCGGCGTTATAATCTTAACGATTAAAGAAGCGTTGTGCTTATTAAAATCGACCACTTTGGTAGGTCAACTTGCAAACCTTTTAATAGGTTTGGCGTACATATTAGTTCCGCTTATACTTTATAAGTATAAAAGAAGTTTCAAAACGGCGGTATTAGGTTTACTAATAGGCGTTGTTTTACAATCGTCATTATCACTTTTAATTAACTATTACGTTAATTATCCGTTGTATATTAGCGGTGTAATTTTCTTAACCACACCCGCTACCAAAGCCTTTTTTGAAACGACTTGGGTATTTATCCTTTTATTCAACGTTATAAAAGCAGTTTCAACCGCAGTTATAACGCTATTACTTTACAAGCGCGTTAAAAAAGCGTTAAAGATTTAGGTTTTTATGGAATACATTTCAAACTCTTTGCAAGAAACTATTAAAATAGGCGAAAATTTTGCCAAAACCTTATCCGCGGGTGACGTTGTTTTACTCAGCGGTGACCTTGGCGCGGGCAAAACTGCGTTCACGAAAGGCATTGCAAAAGGTTTGGGAATTAGTTGTGAGATTTTAAGCCCCACTTATGCGTACATGAACGACTATAACGGCGTTTTATACCATTACGATTGTTATAGGCTTACGAGCGGGGAAGATGCGGAAGCGTTAGGCTTGACCGATTATTTTTACGGCGAAGGCATTTCCGTTATAGAGTGGAGTGAAAATATTGCAAGTGTTTTACCTAAAAACTGTAAAAAAGTTACGATAGAAAAAATTCAAGAAAACTCAAGGAAGATTACGATATGAACTATTTAGCAGTTGATACAAGCGGAAATCATTTAACCGTTCTTTTAAGTAAGAACGGCGCTTTAGATTGCTATTTTTCTAAAAATATCGGGCTTAAACACTCGGTAACTCTTATGAGCGAGATTGAAAACTTACTTGAAAAAACTCAAACTTCTCTAAGTGAGATTGACGTGTTTTCGGTAGTTATCGGTCCGGGGTCTTTCACGGGGATAAGAATAGGCGTTGCCACCGTAAAGGCGCTTGCATACGCTTATAATAAAAAAGTTTTACCAGTTACTTCTTTTGAAGTTTTAGCATATAATAGCGTAGGCAAAAAAGTTTTATCGGTAATTGACGCGCGCCACGATAACTTTTACGCTTGCGGTTTTGACGGTAAAGAAGTATCCCTTTCGCCTTGTTTTATTTCAAAGGAAGAACTTGAAAAAAATTCTTCAAACTACGAAGTTGTTTATGATGCGAGCGCAGATTTAGTTAAGGGTTTAACCCTTGCCGTTGAAAGCAAAATGGAAACCGCAACTGAAGATAGAGAATCGCTTATTCCCCTTTACGTTAAGAAAAGTCAAGCGGAGGAAGAACGCAAATGATAAGGTTTTTTCAAAGGGAAGATTTAAAGGAAATAGAAGCGATTGAAAGGGAGTGTTTCCGCGTTCCTTACGCAGAAAAAATGCTTGAAAGTTCTTTTTCTGCCCCCACCTTTTTCGGCTTGCTCGATAAGGGCGAAGAAGTTAAAGGTTACGTATTTGCAACCGTAGTTTTAGACGAGGCAAACATTGATAGGGTGGCGGTTAGAGAAAAATATCGTAGCAAAAAGGTAGCCACAAACCTTTTAGCCGAGGCAGAAAAGCAGTTTAAAGCAAGGGGTGTTACGAGCGTTTATTTAGAAGTTAGGCGCTCAAACGACCACGCGCGAAGCCTTTACGAGTTCTTAGGTTTTAAAGTGGTTGGCGTAAGAGAAAGGTATTACGAAGGCGTTGAAGACGCGTTC
>JAGCLN010000023.1 GCA_017646945.1 Clostridia bacterium
CCCAACGGCTTTCTTCATCTCGGCTCAAAAGCTACAACAACGATATCCCACTTTACGGCTCGCACCAAACACCGTTTCTCTGAAAAAGCAAAATTATCGCGTTCTCTTCTTCAACGCCTTTATTTTTGATAATTTTAACATAATATAATAGGTTTGTCAATTATTTTAACGCTAAAATACTGAAAACCCGACAACTCGTCGGGTTTTCAATAATTTTTATCTTATTTAAGTTCACCTAAAATCTTCTTACCTTCTTCAACGATAAGTTCTGCAGTACCTGCCTTAAATCCAGAAGAACGCGCTTCGTATCCGCCTTCGTCATAAGAATCTTTCATCGGGAAATACCCTTCGCTACCGTTGGTTAAACAGCACGGAATTATCAAATCCCAACCTTCTGCTTTTTTTACGCCGTTACCGATTTCAGTAAACGGTTCGCCAGGAATACCAAAGAATGCAATTTTGCCGATTGAAAATTCCGAGAACGGAAGTTTAAAGAAGTCTGGTGCATTTTCAAGTCTTACCATTCTCGCTGCTTCTGCAACAACGGTGGTGAGCATCATTGCCTTGAACGGAATTTCATCGTCCTTTCCCGCATTATGTAAATCGTTATATTTATGAGCGAGAACAAGTTCTTCTTTAGTTGCTTTGTTTGCGGGAATATCAACGATATTGAGCGAGTAATTGAGTTCTACGTCGTCAACGTATTCAACTTTATCGTATACCGACATAACTGCACCCGTAACAACTCTTGCTATATGACGAGCGTGTCCATATCCCCTTGAACAACCGTCGAAATCGTTAAACATATCGTTAAAGTCGCCTTTCTTAGGATGAACGTTAACGTGGTTTACGTCCCCTTGCGCACCATTGATAAAGATACATTTGGTATTGTCGATAGATTTTTCCACAAACGTTCTTGTCATTGCCGGCCAGTCGCCTGAAATCTTACATCCGCCCACTACGTCGGGGTGATTTGCAAAGTTAACGAGAACTACCGTGTCAGCGCCTTCTCTATCAAAGCGAAGAACGTTTACGTCTTCATTAAGCGTTCCTACGGGTTCAACGATATCGGGATTATTTACACCGGGGTTTGTCTTAATAGAGCCGTCTTTCATTTTATAACGACGAATAAACGCTACGGTTTTAGCCGTGCCAACACCATAACCCATTTTTGCATCCTTTAAGTCTTCTAAAGCAAACTGAGCAACGTCAGCAAACTTAACGGTCAAAAGGTCGATATAAGTGTTTTCAAGATCGGTGTTTTTAGTTCTATCAAAAAGAGTTCTGGGGCCCGTATGAGTGTGGGTTGCGTGAATGAAAATTTGGTCTTCTTTAAGTCCCGTTCTTTTAGTAATTTCAGCCTTAAAATCGTTAACGAGATACATGCTGATACCGCAATGGTCAGCAGTAACGATAACGTAAGTTTTATCGCCGTTCTTGAGCGCTACGGCGTTTAAGGTCAATTCGTCCAAAACCCAGTCAGCAATACGGATTTTATAATAGCCTGAAATGTTAACACCCATAGGGGGCGTCATATTAACTCTTGCGAAACCTACTTGTAAACTGTTTTTTGCCATAATAATTTCCTTTTTATATTACTTTTATTTTGTAATTATAATTTACCACTAACTAAAAACTTTGTCAACGAATAATTACAAACTTTTCGAGCAAAAAAACATATTTGTTTTTATTTTGCAATTTTAAACCTTGCAACTCTAACATACAAACTGTTGCCATAGTAGAAAGGTCTACCGACAAACCTTCCATCCTTAACTTTAATCTTTTCGCCGTTATCCAACCAAACTGCATCTTTGATTTTAGCATCAATGAATACTTCTTTAATATTTCCACCTATGGCAACGTCTGGGTCGGCTTTCATAGGAACGTCTTTGATAATAGCGTAGTAATACTTATCGTCCTTAACTATTTGAGCATTTTCTGCCTTAACGTCTTCTACTCTGCGAATTTTATAGATAAAATTCTTGTTTAATTTAACCCATATTCCTATTTCTTCAAGCATTGCCTTGTCAATGTTTCTTAAACTACCGTCGCCCTTAAGCCCAACGTTTAAGAGCATATTACAGTTGTTTATTCTTCAATCAACAAGGTTTTCGATAATAGTTTTTAACGATTTATAAGAAACGTCGTTTTGAGCATAACGCCTCCGAGAAACAAAATGTTTCAGTATTTTGTAAAAGTAAGCGGTGAGCCGAGGCTCACCGCTTTGTTGTTTCATTAACTTACTTAGATTTTCTTCTTTTTATCAATAATGTAGAATACTGCGAGAGTACCGCATCCACAGAATGCTACACCGGAAATGACGCATACGATAATGATAAAGGTTTCAAGTTCCGCTACCTTTTCGTTTGTAGCGTTAAGCTCGTTAGAAAGTGCATCGATAGCCGCCTTCAAAGTTGCGTCTGCTTCATCGATTTTAGTGATAAGCTCGGACTTGTTAGCGCTATCTGTTGCTTCAAGAGCAGCCTTTACGGTTGCAAGTGCCTCGTTAAGAGCAGAAATCTTGTCATCAAGTGCGGTATCACCATCTGCGATTGCCTTGTCAAGCTCTGCTTTGGCATCGTCAAGGTTCTTCTGAACAGCCTTGATTGCTGCATCAAGTGTAGCGTCTGCGGTTTCAATCTTGCTTACCAGCTCAGCCTTGTTATCGGC
>JAGCLN010000024.1 GCA_017646945.1 Clostridia bacterium
CAAATTATGTATATTTTCAAAATGAAAGATGAAAGCGCAATTAGAAACGCCGTAAACGTTAATTCACTTATAGATTATTTACTCGTTGACTTATCAATGGGCGAAATTGACCACGATAGAAAATCTTTCAATATGTATTATACTAATACATCTTCAGCCGAAGAAAACGGCAAGTTAAATTTTGGGCCCGTTTGGGATTATGACGTTTCGCTTTATAGCGGTTGGACGGGCGCTCCCAACGTAAATTATACCGTTACCGATACTTTCTATTATTCAAACGTATTCTTTAAGGCGGTTAAAAATATTCCTAACTTGTATACCGAGTTAAAAAATAGATACGTAAGCCATGGTAAAACCGCTATTGAAAACACTATCAAATCCGTTGAAGAAATCGTTCCTAAAATTGAAACGGCGTTAGATACTAACCACGATTTATGGTATTACGAGTTACCGAGTGATACCACGGATAAAAACATAGAATTTTTACTTGCGTTTTTGAGAAATAGAATAGTCGTTTTCGATAGAGAGTGGCTATAAAAAGGGAATAATATGGAAACGATAACTTTATTAAAAAAACTTAACGTTAAACGCCATTACGACGTTATCGTTGCGGGCGGTGGTGTTGCAGGTTGCGCTACGGC
Organism: Clostridia bacterium; assembly: GCA_017646945.1. GTDB lineage: Bacteria > Bacillota > Clostridia > Christensenellales > Borkfalkiaceae > HGM11412. The sequence goes on from JAGCLN010000024.1 coordinate 642, forward strand.
GGTTACCGTTGCTAAGCGTGGTAAAAGTGTGTTGCTACTTGAAAAGTCTAACGTTTTAGGTGGACTCGCAACGCTCGGGCTCGTAAACTTTTTTGTTCCTATGTGTAATGGTAGGGGAAAACAAATAATTTTCGGTTTGGCGGAAAAGTGGCTACGCGATAGCGCTAAATACGGTTTTGATACTATTCCTAAGCCATGGAAAAACGGCGAGCCGAAAGAGTATACTGAAATAAGGTATACGCAACGCTATTCCCCTTATATATTTGCAATTCAACTAATGGAAGACGTTTTAGGTAGTGGCGCGGATTTATTATATGACGTTATTGCCACCGAGCCTGTAATGGAACAAAATACCGTAAAAGGCGTTATAACTCAAAGTAAAAGCGGTATGGAGTATTATACTTGTTCAGAGTTTATTGACGTTACCGGCGATTGTGACGTATTGCGCGCAGGTAATATTCCCACCGTTAAAGGCGAAAACTTTTATACCTATTATGGTAGAATGGTTACTCTTGATACTTGCAAGTCCGCTATTGAAAATAACGATATTTTAAAAGCGTTTACCCCCTGTCGCGGTGGTGAGGTTAATTTGTTTGGCGATAAGCAACCAAGCGATATTCCGTTATGGTCTGGAATTTCAGTTGAAGAAGTTACCGACTATCTTGTGAGAAATCAACGCCATATGTTCGAGCGCATTAAAAACGGGGATAGAAAGAGTAGAGAAATTGCAACCCTTCCGCTTATGCCACAATTTAGAACTACTTGCCACTTAAAAGCGGATTACACTTTTACCGTAAACGATGCGTATAAACATTTTGACGATTCAATTTGTGCCATTAATGATTTTGAGCATAAAGACCACTTGTTTGAAGTTCCTTTGCGTTCTATTTGCCGTAAAGATTACCCAAATGTTTTAACCGCAGGGCGCGGTGCGTGTGGCGATGGTTACGGTTGGGATTTATTAAGAGTTATTCCGCCTGCGATTTTAACCGGTCAAGCGGCTGGTGAGGTTGCTTGCATGGCAATAGATAACAAGATTGGCGTTGCAAGCGTTGACGTTAAAAAACTGCAATCAATACTTGAAAGCGATAATATTATGGTTCATTTTCCTGACGAATACGTTCCCGAAGATAAAACCGTTATTATTCACGGAAAGTGCATGCAAGGTCATTTATAAAACTAAACAAAAAAGGCTTTTAGCGGGTTCGCTAAAAGCCTTTTAATTAGCCTATAGGTTGTTTTGATTGTTTTTTTGGGGTGGTAACTGTAATAGAGTGGTAACGATTATTACACGCATTATTATCTATACCGATAATAGTCTAAATCGCTTTATAAACAATGATATTTTTAAGTGGTTTTGGTTTATTCTTTTTCACTATAAAATTCTTTAACTAAATTTCTATAAACGGCATCTGCAATTTGCATATATCCGTCGTTTGACGGGTGAACGCCGTTAATGTCCATCCACTCAGTAATAGAACTTCTTGTGTTTACAGGTTTTTCATTGTGGGGATAAATATATTCAGAGTCGCATTGGCCACTTACGTTTATATACTCAATTTTGTCTTTATATTTTTCTTCTTCAGCCCATTTTTGATAGGTTTTTCCAAGAGTGATTTCATATTTAATTAAACCGTAAAGGCTATTAAATGGAGGCTCACATCCGTAATTTGTACCCATACCACCTCTCATTGATGGGAAAGGG
>JAGCLN010000025.1 GCA_017646945.1 Clostridia bacterium
ATCCGTTATAAACTGCGTTATGCGTCGTTACTGCCGTCAACCTATGACCCCAATGACCAAAAGGTCTATTGTGTCCATAGGCTTGCCGTCGAGCCTCGCCTAACTTGTTTCTAACGTCTTAAAAAATCACGTTGATTAAACTTTAATCTGTTATAAACTTTGTTGGGCTTCGTTTACTGCTTCTTGTTTTGACTTCGTTGACCAACAACTTGCTTGGTTTTAAAAATTAAGGCATAAAAAAAGCGTGCATTAAGCACGCCTTTTTTGTTTGCTATTAGATAAGTCCAAATAACTTTCTTAAATTGTTCTTTGTTTCTTCATCTACTTGAGCCGAAGAAATTGCGTTTTCAAACTTGCCTTGATTTTCAGCTGAAATTTCAATCGCAGTTTGAACGTCGCCGTTTTCATCGGTAAACATATCAATAAAGAAAGAGTTGTCTGCCAAGCCGTTTACGATAGAAGATACTTCGGTTTGAGTAACTTCTTCGCCGTACTTTGAAAAACCTTCGGTAGTCTTTTCAACATAAGAAGAAAGACCTTGAAGCGCTTCGCCCGTTGATTTTAAAGAAAGGTCAGTAAAGTCTATATTTTCAATAATTTCGTTAATGCTTTCGTTTTCTTCTTCACCCGTAAGACCTGAAACGACTTCGCCTACTAAGTTATTAAGTAACTCTTTTCCACTATCGCCAAGGCTATTGATAGAGTTGTCCATCTCTATAAGTACCGAGCCTATTTGAGAAAGCCCGTCAACCTTTTCTTGTGCGGTTGAACCCTCTTTAGAAAGGTTTTCAAGCCCGCCTGCTAAATTGTCTGCTTGATTAGAAATTTCTGCTAATGCAACCACAACGTCAACCGTGTCGGTAATAGAAATGCTAGTACCATTTTCCGTTTCTGAAGAAGAAACTAACTTATAAAGCCAGTTGCCCGACTTATCAAGTATTTTGTAAACGGTAGAATTATTGTAGTCTTCAAAATCCACTTCTTCTGGAATTTCGGCAGGGATAGCCTTTTGACCGTCAATCGTTACGTTTGTCATCTTGCCAACGTCAGTAACCAAACCCGAAAGGGGAGCGCATACCAAGAAAGCAACCACAACGCCTTGTAATAAACCCACGATAAAGCCAAGACCAACGCCCTTATTAGAGCCTTGCTTAATAAAGCATTTTAAAATGGGGAACACTAAAATCCAAGTAACGAATAACACCGCGCCGAACAACACGAAGTAAACTAACGCACCGAGAATAACTTCAACGATAGTAAACATTAAGTTTTGTAAAGATTCGGGGATAGATTCGCCTGAGCTGAGCGAAGTTGCTATAAATTCTTTAACTGGCTTGCCTTCGATTTCGATTTTCATAACGAAAGAAACCGCAACGTCAATAAGTAAAATAGAAACTGCAGCTGAAACGAGAACTAAAAAGAACCTTAAAATAGCCCTATTTCTTCCACGGATACAGCCGAGCAAACCGCCAAAAATTGCAAAAGCAACGAAAACGGCGATTATACCTAAAGTAATATAGTTCATAATAACCCTCCAAATAGCGTTTTAACACGCAATTTAATAATATCACTTTTGTTTTATAATTGCAACATTATTTAAAACTTTATTAAATAATATAAAATACTGCTAAAAATATTCAATAATTATTCATAAACCATATAAATAACTCGTTAAAAA
>JAGCLN010000026.1 GCA_017646945.1 Clostridia bacterium
AAGGCAAAGTATGCAACGCTTATTGCGGAAAAGACTACTGAAATTTCAAAAATTTAAACGGAGAAAATTATGAGCGTATCAACTGAAAAACTTAACGAAATAACCCAAGAGATTATCAACTACTTTTCCGATAAAAAGTTTGTTAAAGCAGACGAACTTATGGATAAGTTGGACAAGTATAAGGTAACTCCTGAACAAATCGAAACGATTTACAGCGCGCTTACTGAAAAAAATATTGAAGTAATTGACAGTTACGATGATATTGCATCGAGAGACGATGACCTTTTAAATCAACTTGAAAAAGAAGTTTCTATGGACGATCCCGTTAAGGTTTACCTTAAAGATATCGGTAAAGTAGCGCTTTTATCAGGTGAAGAAGAAGCGGAACTCGCAGAAAAGATGATGCAAGGTGACGAATGGGCTAAAAAGCGTTTATCCGAAGCCAATTTAAGACTAGTAGTATCTATCGCAAAAAGATACGTTGGTCGTGGTATGCATCTTTTAGACCTTATTCAAGAAGGTAACTTAGGTCTTATGAAAGCGGTTGAAAAATTTGACTACACTAAAGGTTTCAAATTTTCAACTTACGCTACTTGGTGGATTCGCCAAGCGATAACAAGAGCGATTGCCGACCAAGCGAGAACTATTAGAATTCCCGTTCACATGGTTGAAACAATCAACAAACTCATTAAAATTTCTCGCCAACTTCTTCAAGAACTCGGCAGAGAACCAACTCCCGAAGAAATTGCTACCGCTATGGGTATCCCCGTTGAAAAGGTGGTAGAAATTCAAACTATTGCGCAAGACCCGGTATCTTTAGAAACGCCTATCGGTGAAGAAGAAGATAGTAACTTAGGAACTTTCATCGAAGATGAAAAGTCTGCTTCGCCGTCTGACGTGGTTGCGTTCGCAATGCTTAAAAAACAACTTATTTCTATCTTGGACACATTAACCCCGAGGGAAGAAAAGGTTTTAAGGCTTCGTTACGGTATTGATGACGGCAAGCCCAGAACGTTAGAAGAAGTAGGTAAAGAATTTAACGTAACGAGAGAAAGAATTCGTCAAATCGAAGCAAAGGCGCTTAGAAAACTTCGCCACCCGTCTCGCGCTAAAAAGCTTAAAGAATATTTAGACTAATGGACGGCAGGCTCGATATTCTTTTCGGTCTCGTTGGCAATGGTGAAACTTTCGCCGATATCGGCTGTGACCACGGCTACGTTGCCGAAAGGGTTTTAAAAGAAAACAAATTTGAAAAGGTTATAATATCTGATATATCCGCAAAGAGTTTGCAAAAAGCGATTGACCTTTTATCGCCTTTTGGCAATAGGGTAACCGCAATCGTATCGGACGGGTTTGATAAGTTTGAAGTGTTGCCCGATGAAGTTATGATTGCAGGCATGGGTGGAGAAGAGATAGTAAAAATTTTATCAAACGCAATGAGTTTACCTAAAAGGCTCGTACTTGCACCGCAAAAAAATTCGGATAAGGTAAGAAGGTTTTTGGTTTTGTTTGGCTACAAGATTGAAAAGGACTTTACCTTTAAAGATAGAAACAAGTTCTACGATGCAATCGTTGCGGTTGAAGGGGTAGACGAGTATAGTGAGTTAGAGTATTTACACGGAAGGGATAATTTATTAAACTTCCCCGATGCTTTCAAAGAAAAACTCAACCTAGAAAGAACTATGCTTGAAGATATTATTGCGTTAAGCACGGCATCGCAAACTTCAAAAGAAGATGCTAAAGTAAGGCTTGAAAATTTAAGGAAGATATTAAAATGAACGTAAAAGAAGTATTAAAAACGCTTGAAGAGTACGCCCCGCTTGACCTTTCCGATAAACTCGTTGAAATTATCGGCGGTTACGATAACTGCGGTGTAATAGCCGAAATAAAGGGCGAAATCACGGGTATAGTGTTCTCGCTTGACTTGACTGATTCAAGCGTAGATAAGGCTATTGAAACGGGCGCAAACTTAATAGTTACTCATCACCCTGCAATATTCGTTCCACTCAAAACGCTCGATTATGAAAGCAGTCCGCTTTTAAGGTGTTTAAACGCAGGCATAGGCGTTATTTCAATGCATTTAAATCTTGATTGCGCTGAAACGGGCATCGATTATTGCTTGGCAAAAGGTTTGGGTGCAAACGATATGAAAATTATCAATCAAGTGGGTAAAAACGTTGGTTACGGCAGAATTTTTGATACCGACCAAACGCTTGGTGAAATTAAAGAAAGGTATATCGAAAATTTTGGAACTGAAAAGGTTATGATTTTCGGTGATGCGGATAGAAAGATAGAAAAAGTAGCGTCTTTATGTGGTGCAGGGTTTGATGACGGCACGCTTGAACAGGTTAAAGACGTGGACCTTTACGTTTCCGCCGATATTAAACATCACGTAATATTAAGCGCGTTGAAAAGGGGTAAATGCGTTATGCAAGTTACTCACTATTCGAGTGAAATGTACGGGTTTAAGCAATTTTATAAATGGGCAAATAAAAAATTACGCGAGATAAGCACCACGATTATTGAAAACGATTTGATGCTTTAATCTTAGCGATATATAGGAGAAACATTATGTCAGAACAAACAAAACTTATCGTAGAGTATCAGGAGATTGACAAGAACTTAAAGTTGATTGAAGATGAAGTTAACGGTAGTGAAGAAGCAAAAAAATACTTAACTGCAAGAAAGTTTTTATCAACGGTAAAAGAAAGCCTTTCCGAACTCGAAGCAAAAGCGCAAGCTTCAACTGAAAGTTATAACAAGATTGTGGCGGACTTAGAAAAGAGCCTTGCAAGCGCTAAAGAGTACGAAAAGATGGTTGAAACTTGCGAATCTGAAAGCGAACTTGATTATTTAAAGAAAAAGTTTGGCGAAGTTTGTCTTCAAATTTCTCAATTAGAGCAAACGATAACTGCAATTTCTAAAGAAATGAGTGAAATTTACAAAGAATATGGTAAACTCGCTCAAAACAACAAGGTAATGAGAGCGCAATACGATGAATACGCGCCTAAGCTTGAAGAACTTAAAAACTCTAAGAAAGAAGAAGTTTCAAAATTAAAAGCAGAACTTAAAAAACTTGAAGACCAAATCGATAAGGCGTTAATGGATAAGTATAACGTTAGAAGAAAGGATAAAAAGTTCCCCGTAGTATTCGGCCTTGACCTTTCAAAGAAGATGAATTACTGTCCTTTTTGTAGAACGAGTATGCCGGTTAGTTTTATGGAAGAATTATCACTCGGCGTAATCAAAGAATGTGAAAGTTGCCATAGGCTTATCTACGGCTTTGAACCAAAGAAAAAATAAGGAGAAATAACAATGAAACTCAATTACAAAAAGACAATACTTGTCGGTTTTGCGTTTTTCTTAATTTCAGCATTCTGGCAAGCGTACGATTCTATCGTGCCGATGATGCTTGTTAACAAGTTTGGCTTAAGCCAAACTTTCTCGGGCGCGGTAATGGCTGCGGATAACGTTTTGGCTTTATTTATGCTTCCCTTCTTCGGCGCGTTATCTGACAGAACTAAGTCTAAGTATGGTAAGCGTACCCCGTATATCGTTATAGGTACGGTTTTAGCGGTGGTAATGTTTATTAGTTTAACGTTTGCCGACAATCTTCAATTAAACAAAGTTTATCAAGGACAAAGCAGTACTGAATTTATGCAAACTCTTTGGGATGAAAACGAAGAAATAGTTAATTATGAAGATGACGGAAAAGAAGCGGACTCTTTATTTGATAGGTTTGTTCTCTTCTTTGATAGCGATAAAGCAGAAATTTCAACACAAGATTATATTTCTAAAATCTATTACAATAAAAACTACAATGAACTTTCTTCCGATGAAAAAGCAACGGTAGAAACCTACTTCAAAGAATCGGTAGAACACTCGAAAGATACTTATTCTTATCAAGATGGTCAGTATAAAATTTAGATGTACGACGAAGATTCAGAAAAGTTATTTGATTTAAGTGGAGTTGAATATGAAAAGGGTGGGGCAAATAACGTTTATACAAACGTTGTCGTTTCCGCTCGTTCCGCATTAGCTTGGAAACAAACCGTTTCATCGCCTGGACCACTTGTGTTATTCTTCGTATTATTACTTTTAACCCTTGTGTCAATGGCAATATTCCGTTCGCCTGCCGTTGCGTTAATGCCTGACGTTACTATTAAACCCCTTCGTTCAAAAGGTAATGCGATTATTAACCTTATGGGTGCTGCCGGTGGTATTATAATTTTAGGTCTTGGTATGGTCTTTAAGACGGGTGGCGTAATAAATCAAATGATGAATTATACGGGCTTTATTTCGGCAGTATGTTCGGTAATGGTGATAGGTTTATTAGTGTTCATATTTACCGTTAAAGAAACTAAGTGGGCAAAGGAAATGCACGATGAAAGCTTGTCTCTCGGTATAGAAGAAAACGTTCAAGAAGAAGTATCGGTAGAAAAGCGTAAGCTTTCAAAACCTGAGTTTAGGTCGCTTATTTTAATCTTAGCGTCAGTTGCGCTTTGGTATCTTGGATACAACGCAGTAACTTCTAAATTCTCTCTTTACGCATCTACAATCTTACAAAAAGACTACAACTCAACGTTGATTATTGCACAGGCGGCGGCTATCGTTTCATACGTTCCCGTTGGTTTGATCGCATCTAAATTTGGTAGAAAGAAGACTATTTTAGCGGGTTTTATTATGTGGTCATCAGCGTTCTTCTTTGCAATATTTATGAATGCAAATACTTCAATAATTATATTGTATTTATTGTTTGCCCTTGCAGGTATCGGTTGGGCAACTATCAACGTAAACTCTTTCCCGATGGTAGTAGAACTTTCTAAGGAAGGTGACGTTGGTAAGTATACAGGTTTCTATTATACCGCATCAATGGCGGCTCAAGCGTTAACCCCCGTACTTTCAGGTTTATTGATGGACTTAGCGCAAACAATGAAAGTTCTTTTCCCGTACGCAGCAATTTTCGTAGGCCTTGCTTTCATTACTATGTTCTTCGTAAAACACGGTGATAGCAAACCCGTAGCAAAAGGCTCGGTGTTAGAGAATTTTGATATAGACGACTAATTTTAAGACGTAAAAAAGGCGTGCTTGATGCACGTCTTTTTTTATTCCGTATTTTTAATTAAACGAAAAATCGGCATAAAAAACAAGCGAATATCGTTGAAATAAAGGTGGCTAAAAGTGATATTATTATTCCTTTAGTCGCCTTTTTGTTTTTGCACTTTGAGTAGTATAGGGCGGATATATAAAAGGTGGTTTCGGACGAGCCGAATATACAAGATGCAACTAAGGCGTCGTAACCGCTTGCGCCGTAGCGTGAAAAAACTTCGTCAAGTAGCGCTAAACTACCGCTACCGGAAAATGGTTTTAGTATCAATAGTTTGTAAACGCTCTCGGGGATAGAAAAGGTTTTAAATAGTGGGGAAACAATCTTTAAAAAGTAATTGTAAAGCCCACTTTTTTCAAAGAGTTCGGAAATTAAAAGTACTGATAAAATTGCAGGAAAAATCGTAAAAATTAGTTGTAATGCGCTTGTAATACCGCTTGAAAACACCTTGTAAACTTCAACCTTTTTTATTAGTGAAACGATTATTATTGCCATTACGAAAAAGGGCAAGATATATGAAAATATATTCATCTAAACACCTTTGCTAAAATTATTCCCACCGCCGTTGAAAAAACGGTGGATATAAGTATTAAAAGTATTGCTAAATTAGGGCTTTCGCCGTATTTTAAAATGAGTTGTATAACCGAAACGGGCAGAATTTGAATAGAAGTTGACGCTATTACCATAAGTAGCGTTTTGCCGTGCTCGTTATTTTCGCTATCGAGTAGGCGCATACTCTCGATTCCCGCAGGTGTTGCAACACCGCCAAGGCTTAAAGCGTTTGCGGTAAGATTGAGTGAAATATTGTAAACCGCTTCATCGCTATTCGTGTTAAATATCTTTTTAACGGGCTTATTAAAAACTTTGCTAATTTTTTTACTTATTCCGCTACTTTCAAGTAGGTTAGCCAAGCCTTGCCAAACGGCGTAAACGGAAATTAGCGATATTGAAAGGTCAACCGCTTTTTCCGTTGCGGAAGAAAAAGCGTTTATCATAACTTCGGGCGAGAAAAATAGTGAAAATGCTATTGAAAAAAGAATTATTATAGGAAAAATCGCGTTCATACTTTAACTTATGTAAAAGTTAAAAGTTTTATCCTGCAAATTAAGTTTACAAAATAAAAAATTTAGTATATACTTTAAGAAAAGTATATATTTACAGTAAAAGGTGAAGTTATGGATAACAATAAATTTTACATTACAACCCCTATATATTACCCGAGTGGTAACTGGCACATCGGCCATTGTTATACCACCGTTGTTTGTGATGCGCTCGCAAGATTTAACCGTATGCTTAAAAAGGACGTTTTCTTTTTAACGGGTACTGACGAGCACGGTCAAAAGATTGAAAAAAAGGCTTTAGAACAAGGCCTTTCACCCATTGAGTTTATCAACCCCTTAGTTGACGGGCTTAAAGAGATTTGGAAAGAACTTGATATTTCATACAACAAGTTCATAAGAACAACCGATGATTATCACGTTGAAGCCGTTCAATCAATCTTTAAACAACTTTACGACAAGGGCGAAATTTATAAATCCGAATACGAAGGTTGGTATTGTACTCCTTGCGAATCTTTCTGGACGGAAAGTCAACTCGTTGACGGCAAGTGCCCCGACTGTGGTCGCCCCGTTCAAAAGGGTAAAGAAGAAAGTTACTTCTTCCGCCTTTCAAAGTATGCGGATAAAATTTTAAAACTTTACGAAGATAACCCCGAGTTTTTACAACCCAAGTCAAGAGTTAACGAAATGGTTAACAACTTCATTAAACCCGGTCTTCAAGACCTTTGCGTTTCGAGAACTACTATTAACTGGGGTATCCCCGTAACCTTTGACGAAAAGCACACCGTTTACGTTTGGGTTGACGCGCTTACTAACTATATCACTGCGCTTGGTTACGGCACTGAAGACGATAGCTTGTTTAAAAAATACTGGCCTGCAAATATTCAAATGGTAGGTAAGGAAATCGTTAGATTCCACACCATTATTTGGCCTGCTATTTTAATGGCGCTTGGCGTTGAAATGCCTCAAAGAGTTTACGGCCACGGTTGGCTTTTAATTGGTGGCGATAAACTTTCAAAGAGCAAGGGCGATAAAATTAAAACTGAAATCACCGATCCTAAGGAACTTGTTGACCGTTATGGTTGCGATGCTTTAAGATACTTCTTACTTCGCGAAATTCCTTTCGGTAACGACGGTGTTTACACTAATGAAAGCTTGCTTAAGCGTATAAACGGCGATTTATCTAACGACCTTGGTAACCTTGTTTCAAGAACAACGGCCATGATAAATCAATATTTTGGTGGAATACTCCCAAGTCCTACAGAGTATACCGACCTTGATAAAGAGGTTATCGAGCTTTGCAATCAAACGCTTGCTAACGTTCAAAAGCAAATTGATTTAATCGACGTGCCTTCTGCGCTTTCTGAAATATTTAAACTTATTCAACGTGCTAATAAATACATTGACGAAACTGAGCCATGGAAACTTGGCAAAAACCCTGAAATGAAAGATAGGCTTTCAACGGTTATGTATATCTTGGCTGAAGCAATAAGGGTG
>JAGCLN010000027.1 GCA_017646945.1 Clostridia bacterium
AAGTGTTAGGCTCTTATAACTTTGGCAATGGCGTAACCGAAGTAATTCTCGGTTCTTCGTTCACAACTATTAAGCCGAGAGCGTTCTATGAAATTTATAACCTTGAATATTTAGTAATTCCTAAGGCCGTTACTTTTGTTCCCGAAGGTTCCGTTTCAAGCCCGAATTACCAAAACGTTCCGCTCGTTATGATGTTCCCTGCGGGCGTTTCTAAAACTAAACTCTGTTTAGAACTTACAAAGGAAGAATATCAAGCACTTCTCATTCCTTTAAGAGAAAGAGACCCCGTTACCGGCAATATCTTAAATCCTGCTACTTACGGATTTGTAATCGGTTGGAACGGTAACTGTAAAGTTTACTTTAAAGACGAGTGGAAGTACGGTGCTAACGGTAAGCCCGAAATTCTCGTTCAAAAATAATAATCAATTAAATTTAGGAGAATAGATACTATGCAAATGCTCGAAATGTTATATGATGAAATTCAAGACGCGGTTAATCGTAAAGTTCCCTTTATTATTCCTATCGGTACTTTAGAGTATCACGCTCGCCACGCTTCGTGTGGTACTGATACGCTTGTTATCACGGGTTGTTTAAGAGAATTAGAAAAAGAAAAGGAAATCGTTGTTTGCCCGCCTATTTGGTACGGCGTTGCATCGTACGCGGTGTGCGAACCCAAGCCAAGCCACTTCCATATTGATGAAGACGCTTACGTTAATTATTTATATTACGTGTTAAAATCAATGATTGACGCAGGTCATAAAAACATTTATCTCGTTGCTCACCATCAAACAGAGGGCGCAGGTTTAATGCCTATGACTATTGCTTGTCATAAAGCGGCAAAGAAAGTTACTATGGAATACATGGAACAAAAGCTTGGTAAAGGTTGGTGGGGTAGTGATTCTTACGCAACTTATTATGAAGATATGGGTAGTGAAGACGACCCGTTCTCATACATTAAGGTTATTCCCCTTATCGGTGCAGACGCGCAAATTAAATGCGGTGGTTTCGACCACGCAGGCAAGTGGGAAACGAGCCTTATGATGGGCACTTATCCTGAACTTGTTGACCTTTCTCGTTGTGAACGCAATACCGAGTGGTTTGCAAAGAGTGCAACCGAAGCGACTGAAGAAACCGGTAAACACATGGTAAACTGCACGCTTGAATGGTTAAGAAAAACCATCGTTTAATAGTTAAAATATAACCTTTAAAATACCCCACTGAGGTGGGGTTTTTATTTTGTATTGACAACGGTAATTTTTAATGTTAAAATACAATAAGTGGAGATAAAATTATGAAAAAACTTTTAACAGTATTTTTGGTGCTAATAATTGCTTGCACCTGTTCAGCGTGTTTAGTGACAATGAATATTGCAGGTAGTGGTGGAAGCAATAACGGTGGGAATGATAACGGCGGTAATAATGACGGTGGTCAACCTTCAAACGAGCCCGTTTACGCTACTGAATATTCTTATGATGAAACTCACCACTGGTATCCGCTTATAAGTGGAGAAGGTGAAGAAAAGATGGAGTACGCCGAGCACGATAACGATAAGGGTAAGTGTTATTACTGCAATTATTATTTTGACTGTACGCATATGCTTGATTTTGAAAGGTGCACTCTTGGGGGAGTTAAAGGTTATATGATTACGGGGTTTAAAGACGAAGATTATTTTGGTCAAACCTACGTTCACTACGAAATACCAAAGTTCTATCAAGGTGAGGGCGATAATGAGCCGTTGCCTATAATCTCTATCGGTTACGGCGCATTTGCAAACGGAATAGTAAACGGTCAAATTTATAACGAAACCCCTATCGAATCAATAAAGTTACACGATAACCTTTTGGAGATAAGGGACTGGGCATTTTTAAATTCTGAAATTACAGAACTTATTATTCCTGATTCCGTTACAAACGAGTATCTTACATACAGAGGCGCAAGCTCAATTTACAATATCTGCGGTGGTTGTTACAAACTTAAAAAGTTTGTACTTGGTAACGGTATTAGAAACTTGTTATCTTACAACTTTGGCAGTAGCGTTGAAGAAGTAATTCTCGGCAGTTCCTTAAAAAAGATAGCGCCAAGAGCGTTTTACGAGATTTACGACCTTAAATACCTTGTAATACCTGCAAGCGTCAACTATATTCCCGAAGGCTCAGTAACTCCTACTAGTGGTAATTATGAAGGTATTTCAATTCCCCTTGTAAACATGTTGCCCGCTCGCGCTGAAACGGTAATTTATATGGAAATTACTAAGGAAGAACACGATGCGTTAGTAGTTCCCTTACGCCAAAGAGACCCTGTTACAGGCGCTATTTTAGACCCTATTGATTACGGTTTCGTTAATGGTTGGAGCGGTAACTGTAAAGTTTATTTTAAGGGCGAATGGCAATATAATGCAAACGGCAAGCCCGAAGTTATTAAATAATACTGAAAAAATCCCATTTTATATGGGATTTTTCTTTTTTATTGACAATATACCGAGTAAGTGATAAAATATAATCGCAAACAAAAAACGGAGTTTTTTATGAAGAAAATTTATTTATCTATTCTTTCAATAATTATGTGTTTATCCGTTCTTAGCGGTTGTTCGAACGGCGGTGGTAATAACGGCGGAAACGGCGGTAGTAACGAGCCTAATACGGGCGAGCCTTCGCCTGAGCCGGCGACCCCCGTATATTCTGAAGAATACACCTATAACGAAACTCACCACTGGCGCGCGCTCTTAAGCGGTGAAGGTGAAGATAAAACCGATTACGCCGAGCACGATAACGAGCAGGGTAAATGCGAATGCGGAATGTATTACGACTGCACGCACTTGCTTGATTTTGAGTATCACGATATCGACGGTGATGGCGAGGTTGACGGTTATAGGGTTATAGGCTATAAAGACGAAGAGTTTTACGGAAACTCTTTGTACATGCACTATGAAATCCCCAAAGTTTATCAAGGGGAAGACGATGAAGAACCGTTGCCCGTTATTTCGATAGGTTACGGCGCGTTTTCAATAGGTATTGTAAACAATATATTATACAATTCAGTTCCTATCGAATCGGTTAAAATGGGCGATAATATCGTAGAAATTCAAGACTGGGCGTTTAGGGGTTCGGAAATTGAGGAACTCGTTATTCCCGATAGCGTAACTAATCAATACCATCATCTTTGGGGTTCAACTACTACCGGTATTATTTACAATCTTTGCGATGGTTGTTTTAGGCTTAGAAGGGTGGTTATCGGCAACGGTATTACCGTGCTTGGCGCATACAACTTTGACGATGACGTTTTGGAAGTTGTGCTCGGCTCGTCGATAAGGTCAATTCAATCAAGGGCTTTTTATGAAATTTATTCGCTTGAATATTTGGTTATTCCTGCAAGCGTTAACCATATTCCCGAAGGCTCGCAACTTTATAACGGTAAAAATATTCCGCTTATATCAATGCTACCGTTAACTGCTAAAACGGTGCTTTATATGGAAATAACTAAGGAAGAACACGATGCTTTAATAATTCCGTTAAGAGAAAGAGACGAAACTACGGGTAACGTTTTAAACCCCGTGTCAGTCGGCTTTGTTAACGGTTGGAATGGTAACTGTAAAGTTTATTTTAAGGGCGAATGGCGTTACAACGCTAACGGTAAGCCCGAACCTATTTGAGATTTGCTATGAAAAAATTTATTACAACTGTATTTTCGCTTATAATTTCGCTCGTTTTAACGGGTTGCATAACGGTAAACACGCCCGTTTCTAACGGCTCGGGCAACGGCGAACAAACTCCGCCCGAAACCCCCGTTTACGCCACGCAATATTCCTTTGACCAAACTCACCACTGGTACGCTCAGTTAAACGGCGATGGTAAAAAAGATTACGCCGAACACGAAAACGAAAAGGGCAAGTGTTATTATTGCGACTTTTACTTTGAAACTGACGACGTAATTTACGAACTTAAATATAATTACAATTCTTCAACTAACGGCTACGATTTTTACTACGTTGCCAAGGATTACGTATCGGGAATATATTCAGACGTTCACATTGAAATTCCCGTAATGCATTATCAAGCGTTGCCAACTAATGATGCAATCATTAACGATTACGCCGAAGATAAGCCGTATCCCGTTTTAGAACTTGGAAAGGAAGCTTTCCGCGTAAATTCAGGGGAAAGTTCGATTGAAACTATCAAACTGAACGAAGGGCTTAAAAAGATAGGTGAAAGTGCGTTTAGAGATTGTTTGATTAAAGAACTCGTTATACCAAACTCTGTTGAAGGCACGCTTTCTATGATTTGCGTTAACTGTACTCTTTTAGAAAGAGCGGTGGTGGGAAACGGTGTTACTAAACTTAGCGCATACTCGTTTTCAAGTTGTGGTAGGCTCAAAACGGTAGTGATTGGCGAAAAGGTTACTGAAATCGGTCAAAGAGCCTTCTATGAT
>JAGCLN010000028.1 GCA_017646945.1 Clostridia bacterium
ATACAAAAAAGACTGCTTTTAGACTGATTCAATTCGGTCTTGAGCGGCTAAGGAGACTAAAATTATGAAATTATTAAAATGGTTGGAAGTAGCAGGCAGAGTTTTACTTGCGGGCGTATTGATAGTAGGAAATCTTATCATGAACGTGATAGGGCTTATTATCAGTGCGATTACGTCGCAAAAATAACCCGCAAGTAAACGTTATTAAAACAATCGCTCAAACTCAGGGAACGCGAGTACGCTATTGAATAAATAGAGGGGAAAACTATGAGAAGTGATACAAAAAAATCAATCCGTAATATTTTGTGAAATGGACAAAAGTATCATGATGGTAGCGGAAATAAAAAGTGGAGGATTAAATGCTATTTATGGAAAGAGAATATTGTATCTATAAGGGGGAGAGAACATTGTACCCCGTAGCAAAAATAAATAATTATAGGAGTGAAAAAGGAACAAAAACAAGCAAACGAAATAATGGATGAAGAGTACGTGGCTTTCTTGCTACTTGAAAGTCTGTACAAATCGGGAAAAATCAACAAGCCAACGTATGAAAACGTGTTGAAAGAAAAAAGAAAATATATAGAAAAAAAGTATAAACAAAAGGATGTGACAGTATGAGCAAGGTGAGATTATCCGATTTATCGGAAAACAGGGTGGTGATGCCGACTAACGTTTCAAGGTATGATAGGAACAGGCAACGTAGCGTGGTATTTTACGGTCGAGTTTCGACGGAGCACGAAGCACAACTTTCGGCGCTTGAAAACCAAATGCAGTGGTATGAGGACCAAGCAAGGTATCATCCAAATTGGACGGTGTTGAAGCAGTACATAGATAGGGGAATTACGGGTACGCAAGCCAAAAAACGCCCTGCGTTTATGGAAATGTTGGAAGATGCCAAGCATCATAAATTTGATTTAATCGTAACGCGTGAAGTGTGCCGTTTTGCAAGAAATACGGTGGATACGCTCGTCATTACAAGACAACTCAAAGAAATGGGTATCGAAGTCTATTTCGTCGAAGATAACATTTGGACGATGGATAACGACGGGGAACTCCGTTTGACGATTATGGCAACGCTTGCGCAGGAAGAGAGCCGAAAAACGTCCGAGCGCGTTCGCGCGGGGCAAAAGATTAGCAGGGATAATGGTGTCTTGTACGGCAACGGGAATATTCTCGGTTATGATAGAGTGGGCGGTACGTACGTAATCAACGAAGAACAAGCGGAAACGGTGCGAATTATCTACGATTTATACCTAAAAGGCTTGGGCTTTAATAGAATTGTCAACGAACTGATTCGCCTTAAAAGAAAAGACTCGTCGGGGCAGGTGCGCTGGGAAGCGACAAAGGTTTGCCGCATTTTGCACAATGCGACGTATAAGGGGTATCAGGGCTATTATAAGTCGTATAAGAACAACCATTTGGAGCAAAAGACGGTAATCAACCGCGACGAAGATACCTATCTTTACGTAAAAGGCAACTTTACGCCGATTATTCCCGAAGAAGTTTGGGATAAGTGCAAGGAGATTCGAGAGAGTAAGATAAGGCTTAGAAAAACGCGAGAGGGCAAAATTGAAAAGTCGGGAATGAGAACGTCGGAAGATATTTGGGCAAAGCGTTTGCGATGCCGTTGCGGATATCACATGCGAAAGGACGTTTGGCATCCAACGAAACACGGCTTAACGTACGGCTATAAATGCTATAACGTGTTGAATAACGGTAGCAAGAAAGTGAGAATTGAAGTGGGGCTTGATGCCGAAAAATATTGCGATATGGGCGCGATTGCCGATTGGAAACTCGATTTGATGTTTCAAAAAATACTTGACGAGTTGAATTTGCATAATAACGAGTTGGTAGACAAGGCGTATCAAAAGTTTGAAGAGTGTTATACGCGAGATATGAAAGATTTGAGACGGCTTAGAGATGCGGAAGCAAAACTTAGAAAAATTCAAATGAAGATAGAAAATTTGACGGAAATGCGCGTGAGTGGGGAAATTACGAAGCAGGAATTTTCTTCGATGAAAAACAAAATCAACGGCGAAATGCTTATGGCGGAAAAGGAAGTGGAAGAGGCGAAAACACTTCTTTTAGAAGAAGATAAAATGGCGAATCCGCTTATCGACAAAGCCGATTTCAAAGATATGATAATGGAAAAATTAGACTTTTCAACGCCGATAAAGCAGTCGAATTTGGTAGAGGCAATCGTCAAGAAAATCGTGCCGAACACAACGCTGGATTTCACGTGGTATCTCAATTTGTTTCCAAGGCAAGAGGGAAACGAGGATAGGGATTATAGGGAAATAAAGACCTTTATTATCGGTTATAAGACGGCAAAAGAGTTTAGAAAGACAAGGCACACGTTGCTTCGAGAGAATCAATGGCAAGACCTAATGGTTCGAATTATGGCATAAAAGTTAGGGCATACGAGTAAAATCGTGTGCCTTTTACTTTTTAATTTTATACCCTAACGGGTGTATCTACGTCAAAATTTCATAAAAATAAACCCTATTGGGTATAATTAGTGTAAAACGCTTGACAAAAGCCCCGAAAGGGTATAAAATGGTAGTATCAAATATTATAAGTTTTTTGTGGCGGTGCTATGAAAGTTATAAGTGAGTTTATAAAACAAATAGAAAAGCGTTGGGTTTAACCCAAGAAGAGTTTGCTATGCGTGCAGGCTTAGGGCTTCGCTTTGTTCGAGAACTTGAACAAGGCAAGAAAACGTTGCGCCTTGATAAAGTCAATCAAGCGTTGGCGGTGTTCGGGGCGCAAGTATCGGTAGGGAGATTGAATAGCGATGAGTGATACGTATAGAACTGCCTATATTTACGTGCGAAACGTCTTTGCGGGCGTATTAGCGGAAACGGACTACGGATATTCTTTTGCCTACGACTAATAATATTTGCAAAGCGAAACCGCAACTGCGGTCAGTTTGACGTTACCGCTTACGGCAAATAAATATCGAGCGAAAACGTTGTTTCCGTTCTTCGACGGGTTGATTCCCGAGGGGTGGCTACTTGACATCGTAACGCATAATTGGAAGATTTCACCGAGCGATAGGTTCGGCGTGCTTTTGGTTGCTTGCAAGGATGC
>JAGCLN010000029.1 GCA_017646945.1 Clostridia bacterium
AAAAACATAATAATTATTATCCTTTAGCAATGTCAGTAATCTTAACAGCGGTAAAGGGCTGTCTGTGACCATGCTTCTTTCTAATGTTCTTCTTCTCTTTGTACTTGAACACGATGATTTTTTTCATCTTGTCTTGAGCGAGAACTTCACCGGTTACTTTGAACGCCTTTGCGTCCTTGCCTACTTTTACACTTTTGCCGTCGGTAACGAAGATTGCTTCAAATTCAACGTTAGCGCCAACTTCAGCATCAAGCTTTTCAAACTTAACGGTATCGCCTACCGCAACTTTGTATTGCTTTGAGCCGTTTTCGATAATTGCGTACATATTAGTACCTCCTGTCTAATCTCGCCGAATTTAAAGGCGGTGAATACTCACACTTCTGGTGCCTTTCCCGAGCGGTTCCTGCCTATGATACAATTTTTTTGATTTTTTGTCAACTATTTTTACATACATTTTATTTTATTGCACATTACGTTTATAAGGGGGAAATTTAAATGGAAAATTGCAATCTTGACTTTGTTAACGAAGTGTATAGAAACGTTAGCGTTGCCCTTCTTTCAATCAATGACGTTACCGACAGCGTTGCCGATAGCGAACTTAAAAACGAACTTCGTTCGGAATATGAAAAATACCAAGAATTTTCAAACGATATCAAAGATTTTATGAGAGAAAAAGGCTACGAAATTAAAGACGTTTCCAAAATGAAAAAATTTATGATGTGGTCGGCTATTAAAATGAATACGGCTATGGACGACAGCAAGTCGCACGTTGCCGAAATTATGATTAAAGGCACGGTTATGGGCATAACCGAACTCAACAAGATTTTAAACGATAGCGCCTCAGTTAACGATGAAAAAGCAAAAGATTTTGCCAAGCGATTACTTTCACTTCAAGAAGAATTTGAAGAAAACTTGAAAAGGTTTTTATAAAACGAAAACGCTCCAAAAGGAGCGTTTTTTATTTTACGGGTTTTTCTTCGTAAACGGGCGTTGAAGTTAATACTATGCCGAGTTTTCTAAGCATTTTTACGTCAATATGCGGTAAGAGAACGGACGAGTGCATCTGCGCCCCGTTTAAAAGGGGAAGTTTACTAATTGCGCGTTGAGCATACTTATTCGTGTAAGACGAAGAAGATAACGCAATAAGCATTTCGTCAATATGAAGCCTTGGCGTTACGGAAGATAAATACTTGACTTTAAGTTCGGTAATCGGCACTATTCTTTCGGGAAGAAGCAAGTTTTCCTCATCGGGAATATCGGCTAAATATTTTAAAGCGTTTATAAGCATCGCGCTTTGGCTTTCTAAAATATCGCTCGTTTTACCAGTTATATAAGTGCCGTCTGCAAGTTCGATTGCCGAACAGGGAACTTTGGTTTTTTCTTGCTTTTTCAAGCAGACGTTATAAACTTCTCTATCTTCGATAGAAATATTTAAACCTTGCATTAAGTGGAAAATCTTTTCAGATTCGTCAGGGTCAAGGTTGTTTCTTCTTTCGTTTTCAAGCGCTTTGAAATAACGGCGAATAATCTCTTGCTTGGACGCGTTTTGACAAACTTCATCATCGCAAATTGCAAAGCCCGCCATATTTACGCCCATATCCGTTGGCGACTTGTAGGGGGATACGCCCATAAGTTTTTCAAACAAGGCGTTAAGTACGGGGAAAATTTCCACGTCACGATTATAATTCACCGTCGTAACGCCGTACGCAGATAAGTGCCAAGGGTCAATCATATTCACGTCGTTAAGGTCGGCGGTTGCCGCTTCGTAAGCAACGTTTACGGGGTGCTTTAAAGGCAAGTTCCAAATGGGGAAAGTTTCATACTTAGCGTATCCCGATTTAATACCGCGCTTTAAGTCGTGATAAATGTTTGATAAACAGGTTGCCATTTTACCGCTACCGGGACCGGGCGCGGTTACTACCACTAAGTTTCTCGTAGTTTCAATATAATCGTTCTTACCGTAACCGTCGTCACTAATAATATGCGGAACGTTTGAAGGATAACCGTTTATGATATAGTGGCGGTAAACTTTAAGCCCCATTTTTTCAAGGCGCTTTTTAAAGCGAAGCGCAGGTTCGTTAGATTTATCGAATTTAGAAAGCACTACGCTTTGAATAAACAAACCGTATCTTTTGAAAATGCCGATAAGCCTAATAACGTCTTGATCGTAGGTGATGCCAAGGTCTGAACGAACTTTGTTCTTTTGAATATCTAACGCGTTGATAACGATAACGATTTCAGCATTGTCTTTAAGTTTTGACAACATTTTAATCTTATTGTCAGGAGCAAAGCCCGGAAGAACGCGCGCCGCGTGATTATCGTCAAACAACTTTCCACCGAATTCAAGGTATAACTTTCCGCCGAACTCGTTGATGCGTTCGGTTATCTTTTCAGATTGCATTTGAAGATATTTTTCACTATCAAACCCGACCATAATTTACTCCTTTAGTAAAACACCTAATCATTATACCACACTTAAAAATTAAAATCAACGGCAAGCGCGCAAAATGTTTACTTTATTAAAAAATAGGTATATAATAAAAACAAACGACGTTTCCGTTTTTGGAAAAGTTAACTTGAAAGGTGCTAAATATGAGTAGTTGTTCGCATAATTGCAGTTCTTGCTCAAAAGATTGCAAGGATAGAAATCAGTTTGAATTACAAGCAAAAGAAGGTACTTCTTTTAAAAAGATTATCGCGGTAATGAGCGGTAAAGGTGGCGTGGGTAAATCACTCGTTACAAGTATGCTTGCGGTAAACGCTAAAAAACGCGGGCTCGATACCGCCGTTCTCGATGCCGATATTACCGGCCCGTCTATCCCCAAAGCGTTTGGGGTTGACAGTTTGAGAGCGCAAGGTAGCGAACAAGGTTTATACCCCGTTTACTCTAACGGCGGTGTGAAAGTTATGTCTATCAACCTTTTACTCGAAGAACCGTCTATGCCGGTAGTTTGGCGCGGCCCTGTTATTTCGGGCGTGGTTAAACAGTTTTATACGGACGTTTTGTGGGGCGAAACGGATATAATGTTTATAGATATGCCACCGGGAACAGGCGACGTTCCACTCACCGTTTTCCAAAGTTTTAAAGTGGACGGCATAATCGTTGTTACCACCCCGCAAGACCTTGTTTCAATGATAGTTGAAAAATCGGTTAAGATGGCTAATATGATGAACGTGCCTATTCTTGGCGTGGTTGAGAATATGAGTTACGCAAAATGCCCTACTTGTGGCGAGGAACTCTACGTTTTCGGCAAGGGCAAAACGGAAGCAGTTGCTAAGGAATACGGCTTGAAAGTGCTTGCAAAACTTCCTATCAACCCAGAAGTTACAACGCTTGTTGACGGCGGTAAGGTTGAAGACGTTGACGTTTCGGTGATGGACACCGCATTAAATACTATAATGGAGAAATAATTATGACGCTTGAACAATTTAAAAAAGAAAAAATCGAAGCAATGAAGTTAAAGGATAAGGATAGAGTTTCCGCCCTTAACGTAATAATCACTAAGGCTATGGCGCTCACTATTGAAAAGCGCGCGGTAGGTCAAGAACTTTTAGAAAGCGATATCGACACTCTTCTTCAAAAGGCGGAAAAAGAACTTTCCGAAGAAAGAGAAGGATTTATCAAGGCTGGTAGAGAAGAAAACGTTGTATCTCTTACCAACCAAATAGAAGTAATTAAACAATACCTTCCCAAACTTTTAAGCGCGGAAGAAATCAAGGCGATAATCGATAGCCTTGAAGACAAATCGATTCCGTCGGTTATGAAATACTTTAAACAAAATTATCAAGGCAAGGCTGATATGCGCCTTGTAAACACTATTGCTCAAGGTAAATAACGGTTAATTTTGAACGCAAAGCCGAGTATGGCTTTGCGTTTTTTCGCCTTAAAGGGCGGTTTTTTGAAAAAACCCTTGATATTTTTTGAAAATTAATATATAATAACATTGTATTAACCAAAATAGAGGTGATATTATGGCAATTAACAATAACAACGGCGTTTTAGAAGACGTTTTATTTGCAAACCAAAATTCCGATATTGATACCGAAGTGTTATTTAAACCCACTCCCGTTCAAACGGAAACTTTAAACTTTATGGAACCCATCGCACCCGCTCCCACGGTTTCCGCTCAAAGCGGTATTGAAGACCTTGGCGCTATGGGTACGCCTGACGTGATGGAAGAAGCGTTATTCGCATCTTCACCGATTCCCACTTCAGCAATCGAATCTATCGAACCCGTTTCGCCTATCGAAGCGCTTGAAGATATTTCTACCGAACCTTTATTCGACCACCACTCTGACGAAGGCACGGTTTTAGAAACCCCGCGTGAAGTTGTGGAAGAACTCGTTCTTCAAGAAGAAGACCTTGCTTTCGTTGAACCTATCAAACCCGACTTCGTTTCGGAAGAAGTATTGTTTAGCGAAGAAGACAACGCTGAAATTAACGTTGCAGACGCGCCAAGCGTTATTAGTGACGAACTTTCCGCATTAGCAGTTGCGCCTGCAATTCAAAAGCCCAAGTATATTGAAAAGAACTTTGCTCAAAAACTTTTAGAAGCCGATTACGAAATTATTAAGCGTTACGACGAACTTAAAAATTATATGCTTACTTTCAAGGGCGTAAAATCAAGAGTTTCTAACGACTTTGATAGTTTCAATATGGGTAGAACTCAACTTATCAAACTCGGCTACTCTACTAAGTCGTTAAAACTTTTCTTGAACTTAGATTTTGCGAGCGTTGAACCCCGCCTTAAATGTAGGGACGCATCACACAAGAAAGCGTACGCAGAAGTTCCCGTATTTTTAAGAATAAAATCTCCGCGCGCTATGAGAAACGCTAAGTTCCTTATCAACCAAGTTGTTGAAAAGTACGCTCTTAAAGAAAACCCCAAAGCTACCTACGTTGATAGCGTTAAGATTTTAAGAGAAAAGGCTAAAACTTACGATAACTAAAAAATATTATCGCTAAAAAAAGCGTTTAATATAATAAGATAATAATCAAAGGAGAATTATTATGGACGATAAAAGACTTATTCGTTTCTTACTCACTTTCTGCTTAGGTTTCATCGGTAGTTATATTATTAACCACTCCGAATATAAGCCTGAGGGATACACTTCAAGAACTATGGAATACTTTGTTCTCTCAATTATTACGTTTGGCATCTATGGTTTAGTAGCAGCTGTATGCAACTTAACTTTCGACCCAAGCAAAGAAAGCAACATCGGTTACAAGAAAGACTAATTTAATAAAAAGAGCGCGGTTTTAAAACCGCGCTTTTTTATTTTGTTTTGATTTGTTTTTAAACTCAAAGTATTTTCAACGAGAGATTTTAAGACGTTAGTTGCAAGTATATCAAGGCTCGCGAAGGGTTTTGGATGAGTTAGACCTTGCTGGTCAGTTTGATTGAATATTTTAAGACGTTAGAAACGAGCAAGACAAGGCTCGACAAGACGGGGCGATTACGATAGACCTAAGT